>CBIMJO010001670.1:0-2410 GCA_966244135.1 uncultured Actinocrispum sp.
CCCGGTCCCGATCCGCCCGGAACGGCTGATCGCGCACGGTCTCGGCCTCAGCCGGAACGAGGTGCAGCGCCGGATCAAGTGCGGCATCTCACTGCGCCGCACGACCAGCACCGGATTCACCTTCACCGTGATGACCGCGGACTGACGGAGATGCAACCGCGGAACTGCCGGGCGCGCGCGTATCGGCGCGCGCCCGGCAGTCCGGTCTGTTACTGAACGACCAAAGCGTAGTCGGCGTCCGTGGCGGCGGTCTCGACGTGACCGTCGGCGTTGATCTGGGTCGCGACCACCTCAACGGTCCACGTGCCCGCAGCGGGCGCGTCCAGGAACACGTTCTCCACAGTGTCCACTGTGTTCGCAACGCCGCCTGGTGTCGACTCGGTGCCTTCGTTGAGGCCGTTGTTTCCCCAGTAGACAGTCCCGTTGGGAGCGGTGACCTTCAACGACAGGTCGTTCACCCGCGCCACCGACGCGGTCGGGCTGCCCGCCGGGTCGGTGTAGACGAGCGTGGCCTTCAACGGCTTGCCGGTGGCGTTCACCGTGTAGCGCTGGGTCTGGCCCTGGGTCAGCAGATCGGTCTCGTTGACCAGCACCGGCAGCTTCCAGTTGTACGCCTTGGCCTGGTTGTAGGCGTTGCCGACGCTCGCCGAGCCCCAGCCCTGGTGGGTCCGGGTCATGTCGGCCGCCGTGCCGGTGAACGGGTACTGGTTGGCGGTGTTGATCAGCAGCGCCTTCGCGGTCGAGGCGTGCGGCCGGCTGGTGAACACGTCCCGTGCCTTGCCCGGGCCGCCGTCGAACACGCCGTCGGCCCACATCTGGTGCAGCAGACCGGCATTGCCGCACGTGATCGGCGTGGCACCGCTCGTGCCACCGAACGACGTCGTGTACGAAGTGTCGCTTGTGGACGATGTGGTGTCGATGGCGTCGTAGTAGTTGGAGATGTCCGGTTTGAGCCGGCCGTCCGCGGCCGGGCCGATGCTCGCGCCGCGGTTCCACTTGTCATCCGTGCGGGACAACGTGTTGAAGTGGTACTGACCGCCGACCGAAAGCACGTTCTTGGCCCACGCCTCCGGCCGCGAGCTGCGGGTGCCCGCGTTGCTCTGCGACTGGCAGATCAACAGGTCCAGGTCGAACACGATCTTGTCCAGCGCGGCCGAGAGGGTCGTGTACGACGTGGTCAGGGCGTTGCCCCAGCTGTTGCTCTGGAACACCGCGCGGTACGGGCCGGCCGGGTCGACCAGCTCCTTCGTGTGCGCGTAGCGGTCGGGTTTGTTGTACGTCGCCAGAATGCCCTGTCCCTCGGGCAGCATGCCGCGGCGCATCGCGCTCACCCCGGAGGCGAAGATCTCACCGTAGGTCGAGGTGCCGTGACTGGTGTCCGACGAGTTGGCGCCGTGCAGGACCGGCGGCCGGGCACGGAACTCCTGGTGGGTGGCACGCAGGCCACCGTCCATGACCTCACCGCGCACGCCTTGGCCGCGGTAACCGCCGGCCGTCTCGATCGCGTTGGCACCACTGGCCTCCCGCGCGATGTTCATGTCCGTCTCCGGCTCAGACACCGCCCCGACCGCGAGCACCTCGGGCAGTTGCGTCAGGGCGGCGACCTGGTTCGGGCCCAGGACCGCGCCGATGTGCTGGCGGCTCTCCGAGGCGACCACGCTCTGCCCGCCGAGCTGGGTGATCTTGGCCGTGACCGTGCGCTGGTCGGCGGCGTCCGGCTCGACGAGGGTGATCAGGTACTCGCTCGGCGCCAGGCTCGCGCGCTCCGGCCCGGCTTTGTCGGCTGGCTGGTAATCGCCGACCCAGCGGACGAACCCGAGCCGGGAGATGGATTTACTCGCCGCCGGATCCATCCGTACGACATACGCGAAATCGGGAATGTAGGCGCCGATCCGAGCGCCCATTCCGCGCAATTGTGCGCGTTGCGCATCGGTCAGGACACCACGGAACTGGACGAGATAGGCGCCGTTTCCGGACTGTGCGGCGAGTTTCGCCGCACCGGATCCCACGGGGTCGAACGTACGGGTCACCAGTCGGATGAACTGGGCGTCCTGGGCCTGCTCGGCGCTGGTCGCGGTGACGACACCGGTCGTCATGAGCAACGCGCCGAGCACGGACCCGGCCAGCAGGACGCGCCGGGAACGCAGCATGGAATAGACCTCCGGATCAGGTGCAGGGAAACGCCCGAACAGGAGGAAAGGCCCGAGCGGTTCACTGACCGTACCGACCGGATGACAACCGGTCAGCCCCCGAACGGTCTACCGACAACGACTGTGAAAATGGGAAAACACGCCTTCCTTCAGGGCTTTCGGAACTGAGTTTTGCTGGGAGATCAGTGTTTTCGGGGAAGGTGAGCCGAGTTTCGTCACAGTGAGATGAAACTGTGGACATAGTACTGATAGTAGTGAGC
>CBIMJO010001671.1:0-2406 GCA_966244135.1 uncultured Actinocrispum sp.
GTCTCGTCGGCCAGGTCCGCGGTGGTCTGGTAGGTGAAGATGTCCTGGACGGACAGGTCGAACCCGGCCGCGCGCAGGGTACCGATCGCGCGGATGGCCCGGATCGAGTCGCCACCCAGGTCGAAGAACCGGTCGTGCACACCGACTTTGTCCACGCCGAGGGCGGCGGTGAACGCCTCGGCGACGGCCTGTTCGATCTCCGTGCGTGGGGCGACGAACTCGGTGGCCGAGGACGTACGGTTGCGATCGGGCGCGGGCAGGGCCTTACGGTCGGTCTTGCCGCTCGTGGTGAGCGGAAGTTCGTCCAGCACGACCCAGTGGCTCGGGATCATCACCTCAGGCAACCGATCCCGCAGGAATGCCGTCGCGGCCGTCACATCCGCGTCGCCGACCAGGTACCCGACGAGCTGGCCGTCGTGCACCGCGACCGCGCCCGGGGCCACCTCGCTGAGCACGGCCTCGATCTCGCCGAGCTCGATCCGGTGGCCGCGGATCTTGACCTGGTGGTCCAGCCGGCCGAGGTAGTCGATGCTGCCGTCGGGCAGGAACCGGGCCAGGTCACCGGTGCGGTACAGCCGTGCGCCGGTGCCGAAGGGGTCCGGGACGAACCTCTCGGCGGTCAGCTCGGGCCGGTTGAGGTAGCCACGGGCCAACTGGACACCGCCAAGCAGCAACTCGCCCGGCACGCCGACGCCGACCGGCCGGAGGTTGTCGTCGAGGATGTAGGTCTGGGTGTTCGCGATGGGCGTGCCGATGGTGACCGGAGTGCCCGACTGGCAGCGGGTTGCGGTGACGTCGACAGCTGCTTCGGTTGGACCATAGAGATTGTGCAGCTCGCAGCCGATCCGCTCGCTGACCGCCGTGACCAGGTCCCCAGGCAGAGCCTCGCCGCTGCAGATCATCCGGCGGATCGACGGCAGCGCACCGAAAGGCGCGGTGAGGAACGCTCGCAGCATCGACGGAACGAAGTGCAGGGTGGTGATCCGCTCGGTGGCGATCACCTCGGCCAGATATTCCGGGTCGCGGTGGCCGCCCGGCCGCGCCAGCACGAGCGTGGCGCCGGTGAGCAGTGGCCAGAAGAACTCCCACACCGACACGTCGAAGCTGTACGGCGTCTTCTGCAGCACGCGGTCGGTGCCGTCCAGCCCGTACGCTTCCTGCATCCAGCGCAGCCGGTTGACGATCGAGCGGTGCGAGACCACGACACCCTTGGGCCGCCCGGTCGAGCCCGAGGTGTAGATGACGTACGCCGGGTGGTCCGGATCTATTGCGGTGACCGGGTTCTGGGTCAACCCGTTGTCCGGGAAGGACGGTCCGGTGTCGGTGAGCACCAGCGTGACACCGGCGTTGTCGCACATGTACTCAAGACGATCGGCCGGGTAGTCCGGGTCGAGTGGCAGATAGGCGCCGCCCGCCTTCAGGATCGCCAGCAGCGACACCACGAGCTCGACGCCGCGCTCCCGGCGGACACCCACGATCGACTCCGGCCCAACGCCCGCGCCGATCAGATGGTGCGCCAACTGGTTCGCCCGCGCGTTCAACTCGGTGTAGGACAGGGTCGCGCCCTCGAAGCTGACCGCGGGCGCGTCCGGGGTGCGGGCCACCTGCTCGGCGAACATCCCGGACAGCGTCCCCGTCGGGTAGTCCACGGCCGTGTCGTTCCACCAGTACAGCTCTTGCAGTTGCTCCGTGGGCAGCGACGACACCTGGCTGACCGGAACATCCGGCGCCGCGGCGATTCCCTTGGTCAGTTCCACGAACTGGGCGGCGAACCGTTCCACAGTGGATTGGTCGAACAGGGCGGTGGCGTAGTTCACCGCACCCGCCAGCGACCCGTCAGCTCGTTCGGTGACGGCGAGGGTGAGGTCGACCTTGGCGTCGCTCTCCTCCACCGGCACCGGCCGGGTGGGCAGGCCGCCGAAGGTCAGGTGCCCGGTTCCGGCGTTCTCCCACAGGAACATCGTGGAGAACAGCGGGGTCCGGGACGGGTCGCGTTCCGCGCCAAGCTCGTCCACCAACCGCTCGAACGGCAGCTCCTGGTGGCCGTATGCGTCCAGCGCGGTCTGCTTGACCCGCCGCAGGATCTCGGTGAACGACGGGTCGCCCGACAAATCCGTGCGCAGCACCAACGTGTTGAGGAAAACACCGATCAGGTCCTGCACCTCAGTCCGGTCGCGGCCCGCGACCGGGGTGCCGACCGTGACGTCGTTCTGCCTGCTGTGCCGTGAAAGCAGGATCGTGTACGCGGCGAGCAGGACCATGAACGGGGTGGCACCGGCCTGCCGGGCGAGCCGGGTCAACGCCTGGGCCGTACCAGCGGGGATGACGAACGGGACCTGATCACCGGCGCTGTCCCGCACCGCGGGGCGTGGCCGGTCGGTGGGCAAGTCCAGCGGCGCCGCCCCG
>CBIMJO010001672.1:0-2405 GCA_966244135.1 uncultured Actinocrispum sp.
TGGCGTGGTGTCGGCGGAGCAGGTCGCGGTGCCAGCGCAGGATTGTGTCCGGGCGGGCCAGCGGGCGGAGTCTGTGCAAGGTCTGGCGTGGTAGTCGATGCAGGAGTGCGGCGAGTAACACCCTGTCGGTCGGACTGAATCGCATCTTGGTGTCGCCGAGTTGCCGTTGCAGTACTGCGATCTGGTGCCGTAACACCAGGATCTCGATGTCCTTGTTCCGGTCGGTCATAGGGAGCAAGCGAAGTAGGGCGAAGGTGTTGGTCAGGCCGAGGTAAGCCAGTCGCAGCAGCACAGCCGATCATCCTGCCGTGGTCACGGGTCATGAGTGCATTGGAGTGGCTGTTGACCAAACAGCGCTTGACCAGGACGGATGAGGTTTCCGGCAAGCGTAGCGCTGCGCATCGCTGAAGCCCTGCTCGAACTCCTCGCCGAAGCCGGTGTCGACCAGGCAAACGCGGCCTGGGCCATCAACACGCTGACCACGTTCGCCACCGCGGTCGCGGCAGAACACGCACACGGCTCGGACCCGGCAGCACCCGACGGCCCCGTCACCCAGGCGATCAACCGCGCTCCGGCGAACGAGCACCCCCGCATCCACGCCGCACGCAACGAGATCATGTCCGGCACCGGCGAGGAGAGGTTCGCATGGTCGATCGACATCCTCGTCCGCGGCATCCTCTCGCGCGCAGCCCTGAGCCGTCGGTGAGGGTTTGGAGGTAGCGCTGCCGGATGGCCTCACCAGGCTGACGCGGTGCTGGACGGCACGGGCAGGTGTGCCGGGCGCGGAAAGTCGTGTGGGCAGCGTGTTTGGTGGCGATGTGGATCTGGTCCATGAGGAGTTCGTAGGCCAGTAGTAGTGCGATAGTTGGCCAGGCGGCGACGGCTCTACCGGTCGATGGCCTCGGTCATCGCAGCGGATCTGTGATCGTCGAGTCGATCTGGGTGTTGATCTCCGAGACGTGGGCGCTGACGATTCGCCAGCCGACGGGCATCCGCACCCACGTTTGGCTCTGCCGGCCCAGGACTGTCCGGCCGGGGTAGCTGAACAATGTGGTCACCACGGCCGTGTCGGTGCCGAACGTGGTGATCCGGGTGTTCTGGATACTCCGGCCGTTCAGTGGTCCTTGTGTGGCGCGCCACGCGCGCAACTCGTCGATGCCCCACTGGTGGTCGTCGATGCCGAACCGCACGGTCGCCGGACTGGCCCAGAACGACTCGTTCAGCACCGCGTGGTCGCCGGTCACCAGCGCGGCTTCGTAGCGGGCGAATGCCGCCGATATCTCGGCGTGGGTGACCGGATCGTCGACCATGGGACTAGTGATCGCGTTGTCGGCGGCAGTCATGAACCGGCTGCCGCTGTGGGCTTGGTGTCGGCCAGGTCCGCGTGCGGCTCGTCGTCGGACGTCGAATCGCGGTGTGACAACGCGAACGCCGCACAGACCACCGCGAAGAACAAGTAGCCCAAGGCGACCTGGCCACCACCCGCGTTCCAGCCGACCTGCTCGGCGTGGATCAACCCGATGAACGACAGCACCGCTCCGGCCGCCGCGTAGGCGGTGGCCCACCAGAACTTCTTGTCGATGAGGAAGGCGGTGATCGCGCCGAGCACCAATCCCGCCAGGATGGCGCCGTCGCCCAGCAGGTGCAGGCCCTGGTAGACCACGCCCGCGCTCTCCAGCGCGGGCTCACCGATCTTGGCCGCGCTGGTGCCCGCCGCCGACAGCACGTTGTCCATCTGACCGGTCGCCCAGGCCGCGACGTTGGGAATGATGGCCATGACCACCGCCACCGCGTGCGGCCGTGGCACGACCCGGAATGCCTGCGCGCCGATCAGCAGGCCGATGTACAGCAGGATCGGCACGATCGCCGGCACCGGCAGCAGCGCACTGAGCAGACCGAACAGGCCGCCAAAGCACAGGATCGCGATGACAACGCCGGTCAGCATCGAGTACGCCGTGCGGCCGCCAACCTCCTTCCACCCCGGATGTCCGATGTAGACAGCGGGCGGGAACGGCGAGCCGAGCGCCGAACCGACGATCGCCCCGATGCCGTCGGCCAGCAGCACGCTGCGCAGGTTGAAGTTGTCGCCCGCGGCAGCGGCACTCTCCACATTGGTCATGCCCTCGGTGAAGTTGTAGATACCCAACGGGATCGCTGTGGCCAGCAGCGGCCCGATCTCAGACAAGCCGTGCCACAATCGGTCGAACTGCAACGACGGCAGGCCGGTCACGATGTCGCCGGCGGCCGCGGACACGTCCGCGGGGTGCATGTAGCCGCCGATCCAGCCGATGGCCGTGCCCAGCACCAGCGCGGCCAGGCCGATCGGGATGCCGAACGGCAGCTTGACGCCGGCGAAGAAACCGATGAGCAGCAACGCGAACACCGGCAGCGCGATCCACGCGGCC
>CBIMJO010001673.1:0-2405 GCA_966244135.1 uncultured Actinocrispum sp.
GGCTACCTCGACAGCGCGATCGACGCGTGCGGCCGCGAGCGGATCCTCGCCGAGGTGGCCGGCACGTTCGGCGATGCGGCGCGGATACGCGGCTACGAGGCCGACGGGCACCACCACGTCGTCCACGCAGACGCACACCCCGAGCAACACCACGAACAACACGACGTTCACGCCGCCGCACACGCCGACCCCGACCGGCAATGTCCCCCTGCCGGCGGGGCAGCACCAGGGCACCGACCCGTCGCACGTCACCCCGCCGGTGATCGAGCCCCCGGTCAACCGCCCGCTGCCGTTCCCGCCGAACCCGCCGACGCCGACCCCGAACCCCAACCTGTTCCCGGTCACCGGCGGCTCCGGACCGTTCTTCAACAACGGTCCCGGCGGCTCGGGCCCGAACGGCCCGTTCAACGAGGGCCCGGGTGGCCGCGGCGGCCAGGGCGGACCTGGTGGTGGCCGCGGTGGTATCGGCGGTCAGGGCTTCGGCCAGAACGCGGTCGACGCGGAAGGCCGTCAGCTCGGCCGCGGTGCCGGCACGAACGCCCTGTTCGGTGAGGGTGTCGGCGGTCGCGGTGGCGCGGCGGGCAACATGGCCGGCGGCCGTGGTGGCGGCGCCAACGGGCCGATGGGCGCCGGTGGCCGTGGCCAGGGCGAGGACGACGACGAGCACGAGACCCCGAGCTACCTGCTGGAAACCGAGGACGTGTTCGGGGACGACCGGATGGTCGCCCCGCCCGTGATCGGTGAGCGGCCCGAGCCGTGATCGATCTGGGAGCACCGGTGCAACCCAGGCCGATCACGCTGTCGGCGCTCGAGTTCGACGTGTTGTGGGAGCACCTGGGCCTCGAGGACGAGATGCCGCTGGCGGTGAAGGTGCCCTCGCCGGGCGCCACGCACACCGAGCGGCGCGGCCTCGTCACCCGGGCGTGGGCGGAGATCGAGCGGCGCGGCCTCGGCCGCCCGGTCGACCTGCACCCCGCCATCGGGCAGGGCCTGAACGTGCTGGCCCGGCCGGACCGCGAGGTCGACGGCCGGACGTGGCTGGGCCGCAGCGTCCGCTTCCTCGCCGCCTCGCGCGGTGACGACGCGGTGCTCGCGATCCTGGCCGAGGACTACCTGACCATCCACAGTGTCCCGGCCACGTCGCTGCCCAGCGCCGCGGTCGGGGTGCTGGCCCAGGTCCAGGCCGGCCCGGGGCAGTCGGTGAGCGTGCTGTCCGCGGACTTCGAGGCCGCGGCCAACGGCGCCGGCGGCACTCAGGTGGGGTTCGAGAACGCGCTGCGCAACCGCGGTATCCGGCAGGACGACGTCGAGACGCTGAGCACGATGATCAAAGACGTCGTGGCCACCGGGAATTTCGGCGCCGCGGCCCGGGACAAGTGGGGCAAGCGGCACCGCGCCGAGCGGGTGGTCGCGTTCTTCGACACCGAGGAGGGCCGCTACCTGCAGGTCCGCCGCCCGTCCCCGGACGGCAGTGTCTGGACGACCATCGCGCCGACCGACAACCGCAGGCTGGTCCACCACGTGGAGCAGATGTTCGGCGAGATCGTGCAGCTGGCCGAGAGCCGGTAGTGCGCAAACCTGTTGACCCCAACGAACTGCGTGCCGCTGTGGCAGCCGTGCTGCCCTGGGTGCGCGGGGAGACCGACGAGAAGCCCGCACGGCCCGCGCTCGCCGCGGCCGTGCGGTCCTCGTTGCGCACCCTGGAACAAATAGCTCCGGGGCATAGCGTCGAGGTTCGGGTGCCGCCGTTCGCCGCGATCCAGTGCGTCGAAGGGCCGCGACACACCCGGGGCACCCCGGCGAATGTGGTCGAGATGGACCCGAGGACCTGGCTTGAACTGGCCATCGGGCAAATGGACTGGACCACTGCGGTCGACCAGGCCAGGGTGTCCGCGTCCGGGACCAGAGCGGACATTTCCGGCCTGCTGCCGATTCTGCGGTTCTGACTTCCTCACCCAAGAGTGGGGTGTACCACAGTCGCATGGTCCGAACGGGTGCTGAAGGCCTTTACACTGAGATCACTGCCTTCGTCCCCAGGGAGTGCTTCGGTGGTCATCGACCAGTCCGCCCCCCAAGCCGACCTCATCGACTCCGAGCCCCGCGAGGAATGCGGCGTTTTCGGTGTCTGGGCGCCCGGTGAGGAAGTCGCCAAACTGACCTACTACGGCTTGTACGCGTTGCAACACCGTGGGCAGGAGGCGGCCGGAATCTCCGTCGCCGACGGCCGGCAGGTCGTGGTGTTCAAGGATCTCGGGCTGGTCAGCCAGGTCTTCGACGAACAGGTGCTGCAGTCGTTGCGCGGCCACCTCGCGGTCGGGCACTGCCGCTACTCCACCACCGGGTCAGGCACCTGGGAGAACGCGCAGCCCACGGTCCGCACCACCGCCGCCGGGTCCGGGCTGTCC
>CBIMJO010001674.1:0-2404 GCA_966244135.1 uncultured Actinocrispum sp.
CGGAGAACGCCGGGATGTCGGCGATCAGGTGGTC
The DNA here is from genome assembly GCA_966244135.1 of uncultured Actinocrispum sp. Classification (GTDB taxonomy): domain Bacteria; phylum Actinomycetota; class Actinomycetes; order Mycobacteriales; family Pseudonocardiaceae; genus Kibdelosporangium. The sequence continues at coordinate 35 of CBIMJO010001674.1, forward strand.
GGCGGCGAACGATGCCATCACCGCGCCGCCGGTGCGCTGGTGGATCACGGCGGCGGCCAGCGCGATCGCGGCACACGAGTCCCGCGGCAACGGCTCCACCAGGATGTTGGCCTCGGGCAGGTCGGGCAGCTGGCGGGCGACCGCGGCGGCGTGCGCGGTGCCGGTGACGATGTGCACCCGGTCGGGCGACACCAGCGGCTCCAGCCGGTCGTAGGTGGCCTGCAGCAGGGACCGGTCGGTGCCGGTCAGCGGGTGCAGGAACTTCGGGTTCGTCGCGCGGGAGAGCGGCCACAACCGGGTCCCACTGCCACCGGCGGGCACGACCACATGCAGATCCACCGCGCCACTCTAACGTCGCCCAGATGGGCCAAACGCACCAACTAGAGTTCGGGTGTGCCCACCCGCGTATGGACCCCCGGCTACCTGCTGGACATGGTGTCCGTGCTCGCCCCGCTGCGCCGGGGAGCGGGTGATCCGGCCTTTCAGTACGGCGCCGACGGCTCGGTCTGGATGGCGGGCAACACCCCGGTCGGCCCCGGCACCCTGCACCTGACCCGCAAGGCGGACGAGGTGCACGCCGAGGCCTGGGGCGAGGGTGCGGACTGGTTGCTGGACGGCGTGCCCGCGCTGCTCGGCGCGGACGATGACGACGAGGGGTTCGTCGCCCACCACGACCTCATCGCCGAGGTCCGCCGCCGCATGCCGGGCCTGCGCCTGGGTGCGAGCGGACGCGTGTGGGACGTGCTCGTGCCAGCGATCCTGGAGCAGAAGGTCACCGGGATCGAGGCCCGCCGGTCCTGGCGGGAGCTGTGCCGCTGGTTCGGCACGCCCGCGCCCGGCCCGATGCGGTTACGCGTGCCGCCCAGCCCGAAAGCGTTCTTGTCGATCAACGACTGGGACTGGCACAAGGCCGGCGTGGACAGCGCCCGCCGCCGCGCGATCATCGCCGCCGCCCAGGTGGCCGGCCGGCTGGAGCGCACGGTCGAGATGAAGGGCGTGGAAGGCCGCACGTTCCTGCGCAAGGTCCCCGGGATCGGCGTCTGGACCGCCGCCGAGGTCGCGCAGCGCGCCTGGGGCGACCCGGACGCGGTCAGCTTCGGCGACTTCCACATCCCGTCGGTGGTCGGTTACGCCCTGCTGGGCCGGAAACTCGACGACGCGGGCATGTTCGAGGTGCTGAAACCCTATTCACCGCAACGTCAGCGCGCCATCCGCTACCTGGAGGCCGCGGGCGTCCAACGGCCTCGCTTCGGCCCCAGGTTCAGCCCGCGCGACTACCGGGCGATGTGAGCCGCCCGGATCATCGGCATCAGGTCCGCCGAGCCCTCGGGCAGCCCGTCGACCGGCCACCAGCGCAGGTCGTCCGACTCCTCGCTGCGCACCGGCTGGGCCCCGGCCGGCGCGTGCACCGCGAACCGGACGTCGAAGTGCCGGGTCGGCACGCCCAGCGAGCACGTGATCGGGTGCACATCCAGGTGGATCGGGACCGGGTCGATCTTCAGGCCCTCGATCCCGGACTCCTCGGTCGCCTCGCGGAAGGCCGCCTCGACCACGCCGGGATCGGACGGCTCACAGTGCCCGCCCAGCTGCAGCCACTTGCCGACCCGCGGGTGCAGGGTCAGCAGCACGTGCTCGCCGGACGCGTCGAACACGATCGACGACGCGGTGATGTGCCCGGCCGCGCACTCCCGGAAACAGGAGTCCTCGCGCGCGGCAAGGAAGCCCAGGTAGGCCTGGCGCAGCGACTCCTGGCCGGGGTCGGGCGGGCGCCAGTCGGTCAGCAGGGCGGTGGCGTTCTCGTGCAAGCTCACGGGGACAACGTACTCAGGTACGGCGGACCTTCGTCGTCCCGGCGTACGCGTAGAGCGAGAACACGATCGCGACCACAGTCGCGGCGCCGGTGGGGAACTTCGACGCATCAGTGGGCACGAGCAGCACGATGGTCCCGGTGACCAGCACCAAACCGGCCAGTACCAACGAGATCGCGCCCACATTGCGGCCGGTGACGACCGCGCGGCCCTGCCCGGCGGGGTCGACGCCGATGGCCGAACGCAGCCGCAGCAGCGACGAGGCCTGCACGATCAGCACGACCGCGCACAGGATCTCCTGCGGGTAAAGCAAACCCGTGAGCGGCTCGTCGATCAGCAGCCGCAGGGCGGCCAGCACAACGGCGACGATGAGGAACAACACCGCGTTGAGCACGCAGAAAGCCCGCAGCCGCGCCAGTTCGAGCCGGCGCGGCTGCTGGGAGTAACCCCTACTTGGGAGTCCAGTCACTCTTGTCGCCGTCCTTCACACTGGCATCGGCCATCTTGTCGGTGACCGCCGACGGCCACTGGCCGTTCGCGAACTGACCGTCCATTGTGGCCT
>CBIMJO010001675.1:0-2398 GCA_966244135.1 uncultured Actinocrispum sp.
CTACCGCCCGGCCCCGGCCAGCCCCTCGGAACGCAGGCCGTTCTGGGCGTCCACCGTGCGTGGAGCCAGGATCATCGCGGGTGTCCCCGGCCTGCGGCCGCTGTACGTCCTGACGATGCTGGCCGGTCTGTACGTCGGGCCGGAGGGTCTGGCGCCCGCGTGGAGCGCCGAGCTGGGTGAGACGGCCAAGGTGGTCGGCCTGCTGATGGCCGCCCCGGCGGCCGGGCTGGTCGTCGGCTCGTGGGCGTTCACCAAGTTCGCCGGGCCCGAGCTGCGGCCCCGGCTGGTCGGCCCGCTCGCGGCGCTGGCCGGTTTCTCGTTGATGCTGTGCGTGTTCCAGCCAGGACTCTGGGTGGCGCTGGCGCTGCTGGTGCTGAGTGGTGTGTGCAGCGCTTACCAGGTGCAGATACAGGCGACGTTCGCGACCTCCGTGCCTGCCGACAGCCGGGCCCAGGTCATGGGACTGATGAACTCGGGTCTGCTGACCGCGCAAGGAATGGGGGTGCTCCTGGCGGGTGTTGTCGCCGAGCAGATCGGGGTCGCGAACACGGTCGCCCTGGCCGGAGGTATCGGCCTGGTCATCGCACTCCCAGCGGCGGCGGCATGGAGCCGCGCCACCGCCGCCCGGGAAACCACCACGGGATGAGAACTATCCGGCAGTCGTGCCGGAGGGGGGCCTCACCACTCGATGACCACTCGCATGACCGGTACCTCTTCCGCAGCCTTCGATTCGGCATCCAGAGTGTAGCTTGAAGATGTCCGGGTTCGAGTAGCCGAACGGGAGAGAACTTTGCCCAGTGCGGTCGACGCGAACAGCCGGGGTGCACATCCCCGGAAGTGGGCGCTATGGCGCCAGTCTCGCGCCATAGTTAGATATCTCCTTGCCGTTGAGGCCATCGGGGTCGGCTTTTTCGTCTTCTTCGCCGTGCATGACCACATCGCCGGCGAGCACTGGTGGCAATTCGGTGTGTTGTGCGCGCTCGCGGTGTTCCAGACCGAGGTTTCACGCAAGATCGAGCAGACCCGGCGGCTGATCACCAAGGCGCCGCACGTGAACATGACGTCGGTGTGGATGTTCGCGGCCGCGATCGTGCTGCCGCCGAGCCTGTGCGGCGCTCTCGTGATCGTTCTCTACCTGCACCTGTGGATACGGATCTGGCGGAAGATCGGCAACCGGCCGTTGTTCCGGGTCGTCTTCACCACCACTGTGGCCGGGTTGAGCGCATACGCCTCGATGGGCACACTCGCCGTTGGCAAGCTCGTGCTGCAGGTCAACCGCTGGACCGACCCGTCCGCGTACGCCGTGGTGGTCTGCGTCGCAGCGATCGTGTTCTTGTTGGTGAACAACACGTTGGTCACCGTCGCGTCGAAGCTCTACGGCCAGCCGACACACCTGGTGATCTCGTGGGCCGACTACGCGCTGGAGATCTCGACCCTGTGCCTGGGCGCGTTGTGCAGCCTGGCGTTGCTGCACGTTCCCTATCTGGTCGTGCTGGTGCTGCCGCCGTTGTTAGTGCTGCACCGCGCGGTTCTGGTGAAGCAGCTGGAGGACCTGGCCAGCCTGGACCAGAAGACGGGCCTGCTGAACGCGACCGCCTGGCACGAGAGCGCCAAGCTGGAGCTGTCCCGCGCGGCCCGCTCGAACGACACCTTCGGTGTGCTGATGGTGGACCTGGACTTCTTCAAGAAGGTCAACGACACCTACGGCCACCTCGCCGGAGACGAAGTCCTCAAGGGAGTCGCGCGGCTGCTGAAGGGCGAGATCCGCGACTACGACTCCGCGGGCCGGTTCGGCGGCGAGGAGTTCGCCGTGCTCATCCCGAACTCGACCGCCGAGCAGATCGTCACGACGGCGGAACGCCTGCGCCGCAGGGTCACCGAGCTGGAGATCCCGGTGCAGAACGAGTCCGGCCAGGAGACGGTGATCCGCGGGCTGAGCGCGTCCATCGGGGTCGCGATCTACCCCAACAGCGGGACAACGCTGGAGCAGCTGATGCTCACCGCCGACTCGGCGGTCTACACGGCCAAATCCAATGGCCGCAACCAGGTCGTCACGCTCTCGACCTGAGTGTTCACAGTGGACTGGTGATCCGGGCGCGCCGCCAGGCGAGTGCGGCCGGAATGGCGGTGAGCACTCCCGCGCCCGCGATCAATGACACCGTCATCGACGGGGAATTGGTTCCCAGCACCACCACTGCGCCGACCAACAGGCCAATGCCCTGTACGGCGATGAGACCAGCACCCGCGAGCCCGAATGCCTGGCCGCGTTCGGTATCCGGGACAAGGCGCATGAAGGTCGCGGCCGCGGTGATCTGATAGGCCGCGCACGAACCGGAAATGACCAACAGGATCATCGTGCCGATCAACGCGAGGCCGAGATTGTGGGCAGGAATAGCTT
>CBIMJO010001676.1:0-2397 GCA_966244135.1 uncultured Actinocrispum sp.
GACGATCGCGCCGCCGACCGACCCGTACAACTTCGGCTACGTCATCCCCGTGCCCCGCGAACCGCGGCCTGACCAGCTGCGTGTCCCACTGTCCAAACGGGAGCGTGAGATCTTCCGGCGGCTCACCTCCGCGGAGTGAGTAGCTCTCCTGGTGCGTATTCTCCCCCTGCGTCGTGGAAACCCGTGTCGGCGGCGGCTATTTCCCCGAGTGCGCGCGTTTCATCATGTGGGAGCATGGCTGCCAGGCGTGGAATCGCTTCTACAGTCGCCTTGTGGTGCGTGACAAAGACCAGGGCGTGACGGAATCCGCCCCGCCGCTTGACAATCCCGTGTGGGCGTCGCTGACCGGCCCGCATTCCCGTTTCGCCGAGCCACACGGCCAGGTGTTGCGCTATCCCGTTGACGTGGCGCCGTTTCTCGCCATTCCGGACCAGCCCGGCGACGCCGTGTGGGACGACATCGCCCATCTCGTCGGTGCCGGTGGGCAGGTCGCGCTGACCGGTCCGGTGACCATGCCGCCGGCCGGCTGGGGTGTGACGGAGATCGGTACCGGGGTGCAACTTGTGGACGATGGTGTGGCGGGTCGTCCGGACGACGAGGCGGTGCGGCTCGGACCGGCCGACGTGCCGGAGATCCTGGATCTGGTCGGTCGCACCAAACCGGGGCCGTTCCTGGCCCGGACCATCGAAATGGGTACCTATCTGGGCATCCGGCGCGGAGGCGCGCTCGTGGCGATGGCCGGCGAACGCCTGCACCCACCGGGCTGGACCGAGATCAGCGCGGTGTGCACCGACCCGGCCGTGCGTGGCCAGGGTTTGGCGACACGGCTGGTGCTTGCCGTGGTCGCCGGGATCAAGGCCCGCGGTGAGACCCCCTTCCTGCACGCCGTCGAGACGAACACCTCCGCGATCCGGTTGTACGAGTCCTTGGGATTCCGGTTGCGCCGCCGGGTGACGTTCCGCCTCGCTCACGTTCCGCCACTCGAATCCGTCGCGTGAAACCTCGTGAGAGCGTCGCGCCCGCCTGACGGGATGCGAGTACGTTGGCACAGTATGGCTACTGAATTCGCTGTGACGTGGGACTATCGTTGCCCGTTCGCCCGCAACGCCCACGAGCACATCCTGACCGCGCTGGCCGCGGGTGCCGGCTGGGACGTCCGGTTCCTGCCGTTCTCGCTGGGGCAGGCGCACGTCGACGAGGGTCAGCCCAGCGTGTGGGAGAAGCCGGAGCAGGACACTGGAATCCTTGCCCTGCAAGCGGGTGTGGTCGTCCGAGACCGGTTCCCGGAGCAGTTCCCGGCGACCCACCGGGCGCTGTTCGAGGCACGGCACGACGAAGGCCTGCACCTGGAGGACCGGGCCGTCGTGGAGAATGTGCTGACCGCGCAGGGTGTTCCGGCCGGTGAGGTGTTCGAGCAGATCGACTCGGGCGCCGTTCTGGCCACTGTGCAGGCCGAGCATGAGCAGTACGTGGCATCGCACAACGTGTGGGGCGTGCCGACGTTCATCGCGGGCGAGCAGGCTGTGTTCGTGCGGTTGATGAACCGGGCACCGACCGGCTCCGACCCGGCCGTGTCGGTCCAGGCCATCGAACGGGCCGTCGACCTGGTGACGAACTGGACGGACCTCAACGAGTTCAAGCACACCTCCATCCCGCGCTAGTGCTGTGGCCGGCTAGGTTTGCCGTGTTATCGGTGGATCCAGGTTTTCGCTGGGCGTGCGGCCGGAAGGCCCTCGTACCGGGTTGTACTTGGGTCTTTCGGTCCGTGCGGCCGGCGCTGTTGGATGTCACCGCGAAGCTGGGCCGTCGAGAACCGGTGAACCTATCCGGCCACAGCACTAGCTTCACTGGTCAGCACGTGAGTAGCCAGCGTCCGCGCTGGCTGCCGCCGCCGGTGATCTCGTCGTAGGCCTTCGCGGCCTCGGCCAACGGCACCCGGCCGGCCACCCGTGACTCCAGCACACCCTCGGCGGCGAGAGCGAGCAGTTCGGCGAGCTGGGAGCCGTCGGGCTGGACGCTGACCAGTTCGATGCCGATACCGCGCTCGGTGGTCGCGATGGACGCCGAAGGCACGCCAGCGAATGTGCCGCCGTCACGGATCGCGGTGAGGGCGGCCGCGTGCAGGACGGCGCCGTCCAGGACTGCGTCGAACGACGGCCCGGGCACCTGGGTGACGAGCTCGCGGGCTCCGGCACGGAGGACGAAGTCGCGGTCGGACTCCCGCGCCAATCCGGTAACTGTCCAGCCAGCGTGGGCGGCCAGCGCGACGGCATACCCGCCCACACCCCCGGCGGCGCCGGTGACCAGCAGCGTCCGGCCGTCGGCTGGGCCGAGCCGGTCCAGCAGTTGTGCCGCGGTCAATGCGTTGAGCGGGATGGCGGCCGCGTCCACCGGATC
>CBIMJO010001677.1:0-2397 GCA_966244135.1 uncultured Actinocrispum sp.
TCGATCCTGTGGCAGCTGCCGGGCAACTTCCCGCTCGACATGCCGGTGCTGGAGTCGTTCTTCGCCCAGCTTCCGCGCACGACCACCGCCGCCGCAAGCCTTGCCCGCAACCATGATTCGCGTCTGGATGGTCGCGCGTGGACGACACCGGGCCGCCGAGGCCCGCTGCGGCATGCCATCGAGGTTCGCCACCCCAGCTTCGCCGCGCCGGAGTTCGTTGCCCTGGCACGAGAACACAACATCGCGCTCGTCGTGGCCGACACCGCAGGCAAGTTCCCCTACTTCGAAGAGGTCACCGCGGACTTCGTCTACATCAGACTGCACGGTGACACCGAGCTGTACGCAAGCGGGTATACACCGTCCGCTTTGGACCGTTGGGCCGAGAAGATCCAAGCCTGGCACAACCAAGGTGACGTGTATGTCTACTTCGACAACGACATGAAGGTGAAAGCGCCCGGTGACGCAATGGCACTGGCGGCCCGTCTGAGTCACTCCACCGAGGTACCGGGTCACACATCCAGGTGACGGCAGGGCCAAATCGAAGACAAGACCGGGAGCGACCCTGGACGCTGGAAGCACGGCCGAAGGGGCGGCCGTTGTCCGTCCACGAGAGGGGAATCCCAATGAAGAAGCTTGTTCAGCGCGCCATTTTCCCGGTCATCCTGCTCATGATGGCCATCGCCCGCCCGGCGTTCGCCGACGCCGGGCCCCGGTGCGACCAGGGCGAGTTCTGCGCCTGGACCAAGGAGAACTATGCCGGAACGGCCAAGCGCCACACGCTGGAGACCGCCAACCCCAACGAATGCGTGCCGCTGGACGGCCTGGTGGCCCACTCCCTGGTCAACAGACTTACCCGCGACGTGACCGTCTACCAGTCCGAGACCTGCTCCACCGAAGCCGAGTTCACCACGTATCCCAAGGGCGGCACGTACGTCCCCACCGCACCCTTCGTCGTCAGGGCGATCCAGATCTGGTGATCGCCGCGCACGGCAGGTCTCTCCACGCCGGGACCTGCCACGTGCTCCCGGAAGGAGAACTTCAAGGCCGCACAGGCAGATGCACAGTCACCGACAGCCCGCCGTCGGGTACCGGCGCCGCGGTCACCTGACCGTGGTGGGCGATCACGACCGCGCGCACGATGGACAGGCCCAGCCCCGTGCCTTTCTGTGCCGTGCGGTCGACCCCGCCGCGGCGGAACGGCTCGAACAGCTCGCCCACGCGGGCGGCGTCGATCACCGGTCCCGAGGAGCTCACGCGCAGCGTGGCCCACTCGGGTGTGGCCGACGTGCGCACGTCGATCCAGCCACCGTCCACGTTGTGCCGCACCGCGTTCTCAAGGAGGTTGCCTGCGACACGTTCCAGCAGCGACGGGTCCCCGACAGCAGGCGCGGGGGCCGCATGGAAGGTCGGCGTGATCCCGCGCGGCACGGCCTCGGCACGAACGCCGTTCCAGGCGGTCGCGACGGTGCTGGCCAGGTCGATCGGTTCACGGACGGCCAGCCCCATGCCGTCCGTTCGCGCGAGCAGTAACAAGGCCTCGACGAGCTGACCGGATCGGAGCGTGGCGGCGCGCACGACGCCGGCCATCCGGCGGAGTTCGGCGACGTCCGCGTCGGGGTCGGCGAGGGTCACGTCCAGCTCGGTGCGGATCACCGACAGCGGGGTGCGCAGCTCGTGGCTCGCATTGGCCACGAAGCGGCGCTGAGAGTCGAACGCCGCCTGCAGCCGGGCGAGCATCGCGTCGAACGTGTTGGCGAGCTCGGCCAGCTCGTCGCGCGGGCCCTCGTAGGCGATCCGTTCGCTCAGCGACTCGGCGGACAACCGCCGTGCGGTACTGGTGACCTCGCGCAGCGGGCGCAGGATCCGGCCGGTCAACGTCCAGGAAAGGAGGGCTGCCGCTGCCACTACACAACCGAATGCGATCGCACCTGAGGACAGGATCCGCTCACGGGCGTCGTCGCGCAGAACCGTGCCCAGCGCGGCCGGGTCGACCTGCCTGCCGTTCACCACGATGGTGGAGTCGCCGGGCAGGGTGGGGACGGCGCCCACGACGTTGCCGACCAGGATCCAGCCGAGCCAGAGCAGCAACGCGCTGACGGCGGCGGCCAGACCTGTGGCCAGCAGCGTGATGCGGACCCGCAGCCCGGGCCCGCGCCGGGTGGTCACCCCTCTTCGGCGCCGGCCACCGGCACCCGGTAACCGGACCCGACCACGGTGTCGATCAGCCCTGGCTCGCCCAGCTTCTTGCGCAGGGTCATCACCGTCACGCGGACGGTGGTGGTGAAGGGGTCGGCGTTCTCGTCCCAGACCCGCTCGAGCAGCTCCTCGCTGCTGACCACCGAGCCGCCGGCGGCCAGCAGCACCTCGAGCACGCCGAACTCCTTGCGGGTGAGCTCC
>CBIMJO010001678.1:0-2388 GCA_966244135.1 uncultured Actinocrispum sp.
ACCTGATGACCGCACTGGAACGAAGCGTGGAACAGACCCGCGCGAAGGAACCCGAACCGGCGAAGAAGCCGGCCGCGAAGAGCAAGTCCGGGAAGCGAACCGCATAACATTACCGAACTGCCGTTGACCCGATCGAGTAACGGGTAGTCCACCGGCGTGTCGCCCGGCGTGTCAGAGTGGGCACATGAGTTCTGCTTCCGAACCGCGCTGGCGGCGGCTCGAACCGGACGCCCGCCGGGAACAGATCCTCGTCTGCGCTGTCCGGTTATTCGGCGAGCGGCCCTACCCGGAAGTCTCGACAACAGACATCGCACAGGAGGCGGGCGTCGCCCGCGGGTTGATCAACCACTATTTCGGGACGAAACGGGATCTGTATCTGGAAGTGGTGCGCCGAATGGTGACCATTCCCAGTTCGTCTCCGCAGGCATCGCATCCGGGGTCACTGGAGGAGCGCATCGACGCGAGTGTGAGCTGGTTCCTGGACCGGGTGCTGAGACACAGCAAGACCTGGCTGGTGGCCGTGGGCGGAGTGGGCCACGACGAGGACGTGGAGCGCATAGTCGCCGACGCCGACGAACTGGCCGCCGACCGCGTCCTGGAGTTCGTGGGCCTGGCCGGCGTCCAGGAGCACCGTGAACAACTGCGCGCGATGATCCGCGCCTACGCCGGCATGGTGAAGGCGGCCGGCCGCGAATGGCTGATGGGCGACCACCTCAGCCGCGACCAGGTCCACCTCCTGCTCAGCCACACCCTCCTCACCCTCGTCCGCGACACCTTCCCCAAAGTCCGCGGCTGACCGGGCAATCGGCCGGGCGGGCCACACGCCCGGCCACTGGAAGGAGAATCGACCGGCGGATTAGAGTGAACCGAACGAGCCACCGAGCGGCTGTAATTCCGCATTAATACGGGATTCGGTGATCCATTTCGGTGACCCGGCGGTGCGTGCGAATTGTGTGCAGCTCGGGGAGGGGCCATCAGCGTAACTCGAGAGTTCGCCGAAAAGCTCGACGCGTTGCGCCGGGCGAGCCGGAAGTCATATCGCACGCTGGCAGCGGAAACCGGTCTCGGTTTCACCACGATCGCCGGATACTGCTCCGGGCGTCACCTTCCCCAGTTGTCGGTCGGCCGGGAGTTCTCCAGGTTGCTCACCGCGATGGGTGTCCCGCCGGGCGCCGAGCAGGACGCGTGGCACGCCGAAACTGGTCGCGTTGCGGGCACGCGGGACAAGGGCAACCGAGCGGGCCGGCAACCCCTACCTGGGCCTGCGAACGTTTGGACCATCCGACGTCGACGTCTATTTCGGCAGGTCGGAATTGTCCGAACAGCTGATCGCCGCCGTGCATCGGGCCGGCGACGGCACCGAGCCGCTCATCGTCGTCGGCGCATCAGGGTCCGGCAAGTCCTCACTGCTGCGGGCCGGACTGCTCCCGGCCTTCCCATCGTCGGTCCTGTTCACCCCTGGCGCGATGCCCATGCGGGAATGGCGGCGGCAGACCACGGGATTGGATGACCAAACCCTGATAGTGGTCGACCAGCTCGAAGAACTGTTCACCCTGTGCCGGGATGAACAGACCCGGACAGCGTTCGTGAACGCCATGATGAACTGGCCGGGCACGGTGGTGTGCGGTTTACGAGCCGATTTCTACGACCGCGCCTTGCGATATCCGAAACTGGCCGTTCTGCTGCAGCGGCAGCAGATCGTCGTCGAGCCGATGGACTCCGCGCAACTCCGTTCGGTCATTGTCGGTCCCGCGCACGCCGTCGGTCTGGAATTGCAGGACGGCCTGGTGGACTTGTTGTTGCGGGAAACCGAGGGTGAGCCCGGCGTGCTGCCTTTGTTGTCCCACACCCTTCGGGCGATAGTGGACCTGGCCGATACGTCGACGATCCGGATCGACCAGTACCGCGAGGCCGGCGGCGTGCAAGGCGCGATCGCCCGCACCGCGGACAGCTCGTACCACTCGCTGTCCGCGGAACGGCAGGTCGTGGCACGGAACCTGTTCCTGCGGCTGGTCGCGACCGAGGAGAACACGGCCGACACCCGCAGGCGGGTGACATTCGACGAACTGTTCGACGGCCGTGGCGCCGACGAGTCGGACGCGCTCGCCGAGGTACTCGATGTGTTCGTCACCAACCGCTTGCTCACCACGGGCATGGACACTGTCGAGATCGCGCATGAGTCGCTGATCCTGGCGTGGCCGATGCTGCGCCGGTGGCTGACCGAGGACCGGATCGGGCACCACATCCATGGCCGGCTACGAGCCGCCGCGCGCACCTGGCGGGACGAGAACCGCCCGGCCGAGTTCCTCTACCGCGGCGGCCTGCTGGCGACCGCGCTCGACTGGGCGGCCGAGCCAGGTCCTCGCGAGTCATTGAACCCGCTGGAAC
>CBIMJO010001679.1:0-2388 GCA_966244135.1 uncultured Actinocrispum sp.
TCGACCGCTTCTACAAGGAGCTGTTCTACTCCGGCCGCCTGCCCCGCCAGGTCGAGCTGGTCCACCGCGCGTACCGGCGGACTGCCGGCGAACACCCTGGAGGCACCTACGTACGAGACCTCGGCCATCTGTTGTCCCTTTCGTTACTGCGCCGGTCCCCCTGCGGCCAGGTTCACGGCGTGTTCTCGCTCACCGTAGCTGTTGTTTCCGGAAACGTCAGCCATCAGCGGGTACCGAAGTGGTGTAGACCAAAGAAACCGATTACCCGCTGCGTATGACCCTTGCCGCCGTCCTCTTCGCTCGCCCGCTTTGGTCTAGACCAAAGTCTGGGAAAACGGGGCCTGGACCTGGTGAAACAAAGACGTGATCTAGCTCCGGCGCGCATCACTTCTCGTATTGGTTCTGAACCGTTACCGTCACCGCATGGCGCGGTCAATTCATGTTCGGCGACCGGCGACGCTCGCCTCGCTGGCGGCGGAGCTGGGGGTCTCGCGCACCACGGTGTCCAACGCCTACAACCGGCCTGACCAGCTCTCCCCAGAGCTTCGCCGACGGGTGCTGGAAACCGCAAGGAGATTGGGCTATCCGGGCCCCGACCCGGTAGCCCGTTCGCTGCGGACCCGGAAAGCGGGGGCGGTCGGCCTGCTGCTGACGGAGAACCTTTCCTATGCGTTCCGCGACCCAGCGGCGCTGGGTTTCCTGGAGGGCCTGGCGCTGGCCTGTGAAGGCGCCGGCCAGGGCCTGCACCTCGTTCCGGTGAACCCCGAACGGGAGGACGTCGCGGCGGTGCACCGGGCCGGGGTGGACGGTTTCGTCGTCTATTCGGTGCCCGACGACGACCCCCATCTGGCGGCGGTGCTCTCCCGCCCGGTGCCGACGGTGGTGGCCGACCAGCCCCAGATCGACGGCGTCGACCGGGTCGGCATCGACGACCACACCGCGATCACCGAACTGGCCCGGCACCTGATCAACCTGGGGCACCGCCGGATCGGCGTGGTGTGCATGCGCCTGTCGCGGGACCGCAACGACGACTTCGCCCCGGTGGAACGCCAGCAGAACGCCCACTTCCACGTGCAGCGCACCCGGCTGGGCGGCCTGGCCGCGGCGTTCGAGACCGTGGGCGTCGAGTGGGCGACCGTGCCGGTGGTGGAGCGGTTCGACCACTCCAGCGCGATGGGCGCCTCCGCGGCGGCCCAGCTCCTGGACGCGGACTCCCAGATCACCGCCCTGATCTGCACCTCGGACATCCTGGCGCTGGGGGCGCTGGCCGAGGCCAAACGCCGGGGCCTGCGCGTCCCGCAGGATCTGACGGTGACCGGCTTCGACGGCATCGCCGAAGCCGAGCGTGTGGGCTTGACCACAGTCCGCCAGCCGGTCCTGGAAAAGGGCAAGGCGGCGGGCCGCCTGCTGCTGAGCCCCTCCGAGCGCACCCGTCCCCGCAGCATCACCCTGGAGACGGAGTTCATGCCGGGCACCACCGCGGCCTCCCCCCGAACCGCCGAAGAACGCTGGTTCGGGCCCTGAGCCGCCAGGCCGTGTTTCAGATGTCCCGAAACACGGCCTACACCAGCACGATCGGCACGGGCGCGCTGCTCAGCGCGCCCAGTTTGCCGACGACCGAGTAGGTACCCGCGGGCACGGTGGTTCTCTTCGAGGGGCAGCCCGGTGCGGAGGTCCGGCCCGCCCATTTGATCTCGTAGCCGAGCCGCTCGCCGGCCTGGACGATCTGCGCGCCCGGCTCGTTGTAGTGGTAGCAGTCGTTGCTCGACCACAGGCGGGTCTGGCCGTCCTGGCTCAGCACCAGGATCTCGCGCAGCTGGCGGCTCAGGTCGCGCGTGCACGGCACCTGACCGGCGTTCAGCACGATGAGTCTCAGCACCGGGCGCTGGCCCACCTTGTACTGCGGCGCGCCCAGCTCGACGCCCACCTGGATGGCCTGGTCGGGGCAGGGCTGGTTGGGGTCCGGCGGCGGAGGTGGGGGCGGCGGGGTGGGACCGGCCGGGCTGGAAGGCGGCGGGGCCGTCGAGGAGGACGACGAGGACGAGCCGCCCGGACCGGCGGCCGGCATGCTGGACGGGCTCGACGGGGGCTGGGTCTCCCGGATCCCGCCGCTCGCACCCTGGACCGACGGTGAGCCATCGGTGAAGAACCCGCCGGCGGCCCAGCCGACGATCACCAGCGCGATCACCACGCCGCTGATGGCAACCATGCGCCGGCGCCAGTAAATGGACGCCTGCTCGTTCATGATCCGCAAAATAACTCCGGACCTGCCGGAGGCTGCGGATCTTACCGTCACCCGATCAGGTTGTGTTGCTCTTCGTGACGAACGCCAACCGCTAATTGCCCAATCGGCTGATGCCAGGTTCCATGGCGGGTATGAGCGCCATC
>CBIMJO010001680.1:0-2383 GCA_966244135.1 uncultured Actinocrispum sp.
CCGACTGCTCGGGCTACGTGTCCATGGCATGGGGCCTGCCCGGCCACCCGATGTTGCGCGACGGCGGCCTGAACACGTTCGGGCTCGCGGCGGTGAGCTACCCGGTGCACCACAAGGACCTGCTGCCCGGCGATGTGCTGCTGCGCAGCGACGGCACGAACATCACCCGGCACGTCGTCATCTTCGACCGGTGGGCCAGCCGCAACTCGTACTGGGGCTACGAGCAGGCGGGCGACTCCGGCACCACCTACCGCGTACAGCTCTACCCGCAACGGCTGTACATGCCGCGGCGGTACGTCCGGATCATGGGCTGAAACCACGACCCGAGGCTGGGGGTCTCGGGTCGCGGTTCACACCGGGGGTGGTCTCAGCAGCGCTTCCACGCGAAGTGGTAGCGGACGACCGGATTGCGGTCGGGGTTGTCCATGGAGATCCAGCTCGTGGCCGAGGGGTTCGACGAGCCGGCATTGACCCGCAATTCGGTATTGATGTTGAAAAGGCGGTCGTTACCGCAGGGGGCGTACTCGATCGACCCGGGATCGGTGGTGTCGACCGTCTGCCAGTCGTCGCGCAACGGGCCCTTGAACGGGTGGGTGCGGACTGTGGTGTTCGCACTGCCCTGGAAATAGTAGAGGGCTCGCTGCGCGGCAGTCGCGCCCGATTGCAGATTGATGAAGCCGTGATACTCCGCGCTGGCAATACCGAAGGTGAATCCCTTCGGCGCGAAGACGTCCAGCGCGAGCTGGCAGTTCTTGCGGGCGTCGGTGGGTTCAGCCCCGCCGCCCGCCTTGGCGATGAACGACCGATGTGACACGGTGAACGAGAGATTGTCGTCGGCGACCGCGACTTCCGTTGTCCCGGCGGGACAACCGGAGCCGTTGACGGAGACGATCTCCACGATGGCCCGTTGGATGGGAACCTCGTCCTCACCCACCGCCCGGGGCGCGGCCGCTTGCGGTACCACCGCCACGGTGGCGAGGGCAAGCGAGAGCAGGGTGCTAATCATGGGGGGCACCTTTCCGATGCTGATCAATTACGATCGAGGCGCTACACGCACAGTAGCCCACCCCCAGCCGAAGACATCCGACTGAACGGAGCAAAAAGCGTTTTACAAAGCAATTCCCTAAACCAATGATCCGACCATACTGAGATACCCTGCCGACATCTTCCGCCGCTTTGTATAAAATCCGACCCACCCCACCCTCCCCCATCCCCCGCTCCCATCACCCCACCCGATATCAACCCGACAGCCGAAGTTCAGGTAGCCGAACAACTGCGCGGTGAGCGGGAATGGATGCCGTTCTTGGGGACAACTGGGGCGCGGGTGATCTTGATGGGCCGATCTTGTCGGTGGGGCGCTGTAGCGTGGATTTCAGGGGGCCGGAGGCAAGGCCGCGGCGGGGGAGGCGGCCAACGCGGAGCTGGACGGCCTCGGGCCATGCTGGAGTTCGGCCACATCACCCTGGACCCGGCGTTGTGGATGTACCAGCAGTCCATCGCGAAGGTCGCCTTCGTCGACGAGAAGATCAGCGCCCCAGCCGCAGGGTGACGATCTCGAACGGACGCAGCCGCAACGAGATCGCGGTCGAAGCGACCGGGTACGAGACGGAGTCGCCCCACGTCCGCTCCAACAGGTCCGTGGACACGGCGGATGACAGCGGGAAACCGGCGGTGAGCTGGGCCCGCGCCCGACCGCCGGCCGACTCGTAGAGCCGCACGACGACATCGCCGGACTGGTCGTCGGCGAGTTTCACCGATTCGATGACCACATCGGGGTTGTCGACGGACACCAGTGGCTCGACCGGCTGGGAACCGGTGACGACGCGGACGGGGAGGTTGACCCGGTAGCCCTCGCGCACGGCATCGGAGATCGAAGCACCGGCGACCAAAGCGTGCCGGAACCGGTGCAGACCATGATCGGTCCGCGGATCCGGGAACCGCGGCGCCCGCAGTAGAGAAGCCCGGATCGTCGTCGTGAAGGCAGTCCGCGTGACGTCGTGCCCGTAAGTCGAGTCGTTGGCCAAAGCGACGCCATAGGTGGGCTCGCCCACGTGCACCCAGCGGTGGGCGCAGATCTCGAACTTGGCTGCGTCCCAGCTGGTGTTGGTGTGCGTGGGCCGGAACACGTGTCCAAATTGGATCTCCGAGGCGGACCGGTCGGCCCGGACATCCAGCGGGAAAGCCAGCTTCAGGAACTTCTCCGACTCGTGCCAGTCCACGCTGGTGTCGATGTCCACCCGTCCAACACCAGCACGCAGAGTCACAAGCTGGGAAGCCGTGGAC
The DNA here is from genome assembly GCA_966244135.1 of uncultured Actinocrispum sp. Classification (GTDB taxonomy): domain Bacteria; phylum Actinomycetota; class Actinomycetes; order Mycobacteriales; family Pseudonocardiaceae; genus Kibdelosporangium. Next base: position 2,284 of record CBIMJO010001680.1, read on the forward strand.
TGCGAGAACGACCGCTTGATCCGGATCGACACCCGATCTGGTTCCTTGGCCTCCAGCACAACGCTGTCCACATCGGACAGGTTAGTGACCGTGTTGCGAT
>CBIMJO010001681.1:0-2382 GCA_966244135.1 uncultured Actinocrispum sp.
AAGACCTCGCTGCTCGACGCCATCCGCAAAACCGAGGTGACCGCCACCGAGGCCACCATCGTCCGCTGCGCAGAATCGTTGCGTTGCGCAACGAACACAGCGCCGGCCAAGCAGAAAATACTGGCAACAATGGGAATGGCCGTTTCGACCGAATGATCCTCGGCCGCCCTCCCGGCCGACCACACCACCAACCCCACGCATGCGGCCACCACCGGCCACGCCTCAGCCACATGCCGCAGCCGCACCGCCCCAACCACCGCCGCGCCCACCAACGCGGCGGCCAAAACCCGTCCGGGCAGGTAAAACCCGCCTTGGGCGACGATCGTGCCGGCCAAGGCCGCGACAAGAAGCAGGGAGTAGAGCGGCAGCACGACGCTTTTGCTGCCCACGACATGGTCCGATTGGACCGTTCCCCCTGGCACTGTGCCTCCCCCATGGCCGAGCAGCGCCATGCTAGCGCCAAGGTCACCCCACGCCAATCCATCCATCGCACCAAGTTCGGCGATCGGGTACGTGCTTTCGATCACGGCCGAAATTGTTGGGATGGTTGGACGTTCAATCGTTCAGCCAGGCCGCGGCGCACTCCTCGATCCATGACCCGGTATCCGGTACATTATCGATCATCGGCAGGGAGTGGGGCGGGCATGGCGTGATCCTGTCATGAGGTTCGCTGTCGCTGGTGCTGGGCGAGCTTTTGCTTGGTGCGGGTCAGGTCTCGAAGGCCGTACAGCGCGAACAGCGGCTTGATGGGCCAGGCTTCACCGAACCGGTAGTCGGCGGCGCGGACCAGGCGGTCGGCGAGATCGGGACGTTGGCGGCGCAAGTACAGGCGGCCCTTCAGGGCGTGGAGGGGATTCGACACGATCTTGATCTGGTCGGCGTGCTCGATCAGCGGGATCACGTTCTCGATGTTCTGCCAGGTGCTTCGCGACCGTTCCTCCAGCAGCACCGTTCCGGCGAATCCGCGTTCCACCACCGCGTATCGTGCCAGCAAAGCCGCCTCAGAGGACGAATCCGTGCCGCTGCCACCAGAACAGACCAGGATCGAACCCAGGGCCGGGTCGATGGAACGCAATGCCGCTCGCACCCGCCACCGGTTCAACGCGTTCGCGCGGTCACCGCGGGCGTTGCGGTAGCCAAGGACGACCACGGCCTCGGAACGTGCGGGAAGGCGCTCGCGGACATGAGCACGGCTGGCCCGCCAATGCACGAACTCGCCCCACGCGGCCACTCCGCAAATCCCCAGCACCGCAAGCGTTTTCACAGATGATGACCTCCGCATATCCTGCCAGCCCTGTATGCGAGGGGGTGCCTTCATTGAGCACGTCCAGCAGTCGATCATGGTCACTCGGCACGAGCCGAGAGCCTAGACCTCTGCCAGCCGGCTAGTAGTGCTGGCGGAACGACTCGATCAGTTCGCGGGTGGGGGAGCCCAGGCCGGTGACGGTGTTGTAGCCGGGGTTGAAGGTCAGGTTGCTGTCCTTGTATTGGCCGGGGGTGACGAGTTCGACGTAGCCGTGCTGGACCCATGCGAACGCGATGGTGTCCGGGGTGCCTGCGGGGTTGTCGCGGATTTGGTGGAAATCCTTGAGTTTGTGGGAGTATGAGGGCGGGGTTGACGAAACCGATGGGGCCGCGGTGGGTCTGGACCATGAGGGCTTCGATGCCGGCCATCAACGGCGATGACAGGCTGGTGCCACCGCCGTTGGAGACGGCGTAGCCCAGGTTGCGTTGCCGGTCGTACTCGGTGAGGCCGATCAACATGCCGATGGCCGGGTCGGCGAGCGCGGAGATGTCCGGGACGGTGCGCATCGGCGGGGTGCCCGACCGTGTGGGCGGCACGACTCCGCGCTGGTAGAACGGTTGGGGGAACTTGGAACTGGTGCCACCGCCGGAGGCTTTCCCTTGGTATCCAGGCAGTTGCGTGGACCACTGGGTGCCGTGGTCGGACAGATCCGCGTAGTCGGTCGCCCAGCCGATCTCCCACATGTAGCTGTTGTTCGGGCCGAGCGCGAGGGTGGTGCCGCCGACTGCCGTGACCCACGGGCTGGAGGGCGGGTAGTCGGTGTGCAGGACGTCGTTGTACAGCTCGCCGCCGGAGTCGCCGGACGCGAAGTTGAACGAGATGCCCTCCACCGCGGCCAGCTGGAACATCCGCTCGTACGCGGCGATCGTCGCGGCGTCCGGTGTTCCCGGCAGAGCGCCGACGCCGATGGAGCCGGACACGACGTCGGCGAGGTGCTTGTCGACGATGTCGGTGATCGCGTCGACGACCGTGTCAACGCCGGTGTTCTGTCGTGGTGTGACGACGTAGGCGATCTTCGCGTCCGGCGCCATGGCGTGCGCCGCCTGAATGTCCATTGTGAACTCGCCGCTGGCTTC
>CBIMJO010001682.1:0-2377 GCA_966244135.1 uncultured Actinocrispum sp.
TGTGGCCGGAGGGCATGGGGGTGAGCGGATCAGGCGGGTGGCGCCGACGGCGGTGAGGATGGCTTCGGCGCGTCCGTGGGCGTGGTCGCGCAGGGTGGTGTCGTTGGAGTGGTCGTCGTAGTGCACTTCTGGGGCGGGCAGGCCGAGGCCGTCTTTGAGCATGTCGCTGAGGGGCACGCGGTTGGTGGGTTGCGGCATGTCCTCGCCGCAGATCCAGACCGACGCCGTGTGGGTGTAGGCCTCGAGCGTGATCCGCATACGGGCCGGTGGCGTAGTGGCGGTAGCCGACCCGGCGGGTGCCCTCGGCGAGCACCTTGTAGTTGTTGTTGGCGGGCAACGGTTTCTTGCCGTGCCGGTGGGTGACGCCGATGGCGCGTTCGGCTTCGGCGTAGAACGGTTCCAGCCCGATCGGCCAGTCGGCGAGCGCCGCACCGTCAATGTCCCCGTACGTGGCTAGCGCGCGGAACTCGTGCGTCTTGAAGCGTGGGCAGACCCCGGTCCAGGTCGTAGGGAAGCACCATCGGCCCGGGGTTCTCCTCGATGCCCGGCTCCGGCAGCCAAGTCAGGTCGTCGAACCCGCGATCGACGTACCCGTGGCCGCGGAGGTCAGCACGGACTGCTGGTGTTCGGTGAAGGTCACGGCATCTTCCGTTTCGAGGAGGATCTCGCCCGGGCGGCATCCGCGAGCGCGGAGACGCCGTGGAGGTTCTTCCCGACCCCGCGTACCTCGAGAAGCTGCTCGTCCACTGGCCACCCCCGCGCGTCGTCGCGCATCGTGGCTTGCCGGTTTCGTGCTGTGCCCGATGACGCTAGATGGCCTAGCGCTACCTCGTCAAGCATTATCGATAATGTCCAGAAGGGCCTACGATGGTGCCACTATGACCAGCCCCTTACCCCGCACGACGCTGGCCGATCAGATCCGGGACCACATCGTCATGGAGATCGCCGGGGGCGCGCTGCCACCCGGGACGCCCGTGCGCGAGCTGGAGATCGCCCAGCGGCTGGGCACCAGCCAGACCCCGGTCCGTGAGGCGTTTCGCAAGCTGGCGGCGGTCGGTCTGCTGGAGACGCGCATCCATGTCGGCACCCGCGTCCGCGACTTCACCGCCAAGGACCTCTCCGACGCGGTGCCCGTACGGGCCGCCCTGGAAGGCATCGCCGGCCGCACTGTGGCCGAGCTCGGCATCCGGCAGGACGACGAGCTGCAGGCGGCGCTGGAACACATGGAGTCCGTCGCGGACTCCGGGGACCGCCTCGCGCTGGCCGGCGCCAGTACCGCCTTCCACCGCCGGATCGTCACGATGGCGGGCAACGACTCGCTGCGCCGCGCGTGGGAGTCGCTCGGCATCGAGGTGATGACCGTGATGGCGCTCGCCCACAGCACCATCGACACCCACACCGCCGCACACAGCCACCGGCCAGTGCTGGAAGCGGTGTTGTCCGGCGATCCTGCCCGCGCGGAGCGCGAACTGGCTGAGCACCAGTTCTCCTACATCCCCAGTTCCGAACCGGTCGACGAACCGGCGGATGACGAGCCGACCGCGTCGTAGTCAGAGAGCGGCGAGCAGCGCGTTCAGTGGGCGGGGCAAGGCATTCCGGGTGACCGCGGCCTCGACGAGCAGGCGTGCGTAGCGGAGTTTGCGGCGGGAACCGCTGGCCAGGAACCGGTGCAGCTGCGCGTCGAGTTCGCGGCCGCGCCAGGCGGGCTGGCTCTGCAGCGAACGGAACGACCCGAGGTCGCCCTGGGTGTCGAAGACCGCCTCGACCTCGGCGGTGCCCAGGGCGCGGATCAGCTCGTCCTCCAAGTCGTTGACACAGACGTAGAACCCGAGCCGCTCCAGGTCGGCGCGGGTCTGCGGTGAGCCGATCCCGGCTGCGGTGAGTGCACGCCGGAAGATCTCTTCCTCGCGGAGGTCGCACAGGCCCGCGAGTCGCGGGCCTGTGCGGAACCTCGCCAGGAACCGGCCGATGGCGTGCGCCCCACCCATCGGCACGACAACAATTCCCTCCGCGTCGAGATCGCGGTCGTGGCTCAGCGCCGCGGTTTCCAGGGCGATCTGGTCGCTGAGGCCTTCCACGAGGACAACGGTCGCGGCGGTGCCGACCTTGGCCAGGGCCTGGGCCGTCGCCGCGGCCGGGGCCTCGACGCCGCTGACATAGCCGTCGAGGGCCTTGCGGGCCAGCTCACGGCGATGGTCAACGTCCACGGGTGATCGGCCTGCGGTTGCGTCGATCCGCTCGCGCGTCGAGCCGGCGTGGCGGGCGTGCGGCTCGATCACGCCGGCCTCGCACGGGGAAGTCGTACCGCCCCAACGGCCAGTCCGGTTCGGCGGGGCGGCGGCGCAGATGCCGCGACCGGGCGCGCAGCGAGTCGGCG
>CBIMJO010001683.1:0-2376 GCA_966244135.1 uncultured Actinocrispum sp.
CCTCCACCAGAGCGCCCAGCACGGCAAAGCCAGGGTTCGAGTAGTGGAACCTGCTGCCTGCCCGAAGCACCACCGTGGACGGCACCAGGCTGTCCCGCAACGCCGTCCAGTCCGCGCCGGGGGAACGCTCCCACCACACGCCCGGCGACTCGGAGGTCAGGCCGCTGGTGTGCGAGAGCAGCTGCGCGATGGTGCGGTCGCCGACGACCGTCCCGGGCAGGTGCTTGTCCAGCGGGTCGCTCAGGTCCAGCTTGCCCTCGTCACGCAGCTTCAGCACCATCGTGGCCACGAAGGTCTTGGTGATCGAGCCGATCCGGTACTGGGTGTCGTCGCTCGGCACGGCACCGTCGACCTGGCCTCGGCCGCCCGACCACACGATCCCCTCGGGACGCACGACGGCGGCGACTAACGAGGGCGCGCGGCCGACTGCTTGCTCGTGGGCGAGTCGGCGGAGCAGGGCCAGCTCAGTGGTAGGCAGCATGCTCAGATTCTGTCGTGTCCGCTAGACCAGTGTGCGGTGACGTCTGTCATCAGTCACCGCTATGTGAGCAGGCCACGCTCCATCGCTGTAGTCACTGCCGCCGTTCGGTCGGACACCCCGAGCTTGTTGAACACCCGCAGCAGGTGCGTCTTCACCGTGGCCTCGCTGATGTGCAAGGTGGCGCCGACCTCGGCGTTGGTCATGCCGCGCCCGACCAGGCGCAGCACCTCCACCTCGCGCGCGGACAACGACTGCGCCGCCGGTTCCCGCATCCGGCGGACCAGCCGGCCGGCCACCGACGGTGCCAGCACGGTCTCACCGCGGGTAGCGGCCCGGATGGCCCCGGCCAGCTCGGCCCGCGAGGCGTCCTTGAGCAGGTACCCGGCCGCGCCGGCCTCGACCGCGCGCAGGATGTCCGCGTCCGACTCGTACGTGGTCAGCACGATCACCCGGATCTCCCGGGAGGCGGCCATGATCTTCTCGGTCGCGCCGGCCCCGTCCAGGCCCGGCATGCGCAGGTCCATCAGGATCACGTCCGGCTTGGCGACCTGGGCGAGCGCGACCGCCTCGGCGCCCGATCCGGCCTCGCCGACCACGGTCAGGTCCGGCTCGGCCTCCAGCATCCCGCGCAGGCCTTCGCGCACCACGGGATGGTCGTCCACCAGCATCACCCGGATCACGCCCATACCTCCAGTTCTACCGTGGTGCCCGCGCCCGGCGAGCTGGAGACCGACACCGACCCGCCGATGTGCTCGACCCGCGACCGCATCGCGCGCAACCCGAAACCCGAAGCCGGCTCGCCGGTGTCGAACCCGGCGCCGTCGTCGGTCACCAGCAGCACCACCGACGAGTCCTGATAGGACAGTACAATCTCGACGGACGAGGCCTGGGCGTGCTTGCGGACGTTGGACAACGACTCCTGCACGGTCCGCAGCAGCACCACCTCGACGCCGGTCGGCAGCGGCCGCTTGTCGCCCTGCACGTCGAAGTCCGCGGCGACCCCGGTCTCCTCGGTCAGCCGGGTGGCCTGGCGGCGGATGGCGTCGGTCAGCGAGCTCTCGGTCAGCTCTTCGGGCGCCAGTGCGGCGACCAAAGCCCTTGACTCGGCGAGGTTCTCGCGGGCCGTGCGCAACGCCAGCGAGAGGTGCTTGCGGACCTGGGCCTCGTCCCGGCCCAGCTCCGACTCGGCGGCCTGGACCAGCGTGACGATGCTGGTGAACCCCTGCGCCAGGGTGTCGTGGATCTCGCCGGCCAGCCGTTCCCGTTCCGCGGTCACGCCCGCCTCGTGCGAGAGCCGGCCGACCTCGGCCTGGCTGGCCTCCAGCCTGGTGATCAGCTCGGCCCGTTCGAAGCTCTGCGCGACCACCCGGGTGATCCACACGCCGATCAGCACGGAGAACGCGGTGCCGATGGCCGCCACCGGGAGCGCCGTCCGGAACAGGGCCGGGCTGGGACCGTCCTGCACCACGTTCAGGATCACCGGGGCGAACATGGTGGCGGCCACCATGAACATCCCGGGCAGCAGCCGCACGCTCATGAACAGGATCGGCGAGATCCCGAACAGCGACCACTGGCTCACCGGCGCCAGCCACATCGCGACGGTGACCAGGACGATGTTCGCCGCGGCGTACGTGATGGCGCGCCAGTCATGGTGGTTGCCGACGAGCAGGCGGCGGCCGATGACCACGTACAGCAGGGCGATGACGGCGAACGCCGCGGCCGCGCCGGACCGGCGGGCCGCGGAGTCCGGGCCGATCGGGGACAGGATCAGGTACGTCACCGCGAGGTAGACCACCGCGAAGTAGACGTCCCAGTACCAGAAGGCCCGGTCGGTCACGTGCGGTTGCTGGTCCACCGGAAGGTCAGCAGGCACAGCACCAGCCCAGCGACGGACC
>CBIMJO010001684.1:0-2372 GCA_966244135.1 uncultured Actinocrispum sp.
CCGGAATCGGTGGCTGGCTGCTGCGGCGACGGGACATCATCTAGCCATGAAGGTCTCGGATGTCGTCCTCGCGTTCGCGGTGACGGTGGTCAGCGTGGGCGGGACGGTCGGCGCCTCGCGGATGTTCATCGGCGCCGGGCAGCACGTGGACGGCTTCGGGCTCGCACTGGCCGCCGGCTGTGGCGCCGTACTCCTCGTGCGGCGCCGCTGGCCACTGGTCACGCTGGCCATCTCGACCACGCTGATCACGACGTACCTGTTGCTGAACAACCCGTACGGGCCGGTCTTCATCGGCTTCGCGATCGCGGTGTACACGGTCGCCCGGTACAAGCCGTTCCGCCTGGCCGTGAAGGCCTCCGGGGTGTCGCTGGCGATCCTGCTCACCCACCTGCTCAACAACAGCGCGTCGCTGCCCGAGCTGTTCGGCCTGATCCCGGCGATCGCGTGGGTGCTCGTCCCGCTCGCGCTCGGCGTGATCATCCGGACCAACCGCGAGTCGGTCGAGCAGGCCCGGGCCGAGACGGTCCGCCAGCGGGTGGCCGACGAACGTTTGCGCGTCGCCCAGGAGGTGCACGACGTGGTCGGCCACGGGCTCGCGGCGATCAAGATGCAGGCGGACATCGCCCTGCACCTGCTGACCAAGAAACCCGAGCAGGCCGAGATCGCGCTCACCGCTATCAGCCAGACCAGCGAGGCCGCGCTGGACGAGCTGCGCGCCACCCTGACCGTGGTCCGGTCGGCCGACCGCGCCCCCGCGCCCGGCCTGCACAACCTCACCGAGCTGCAGGACCGGATGAGCAAGGCCGGCATGCAGGTCCGGGTCAACGTGCGCGGCGAGTCCCGGCGGCTGCCCGCGGCCGTCGACCTGGCCGGCTACCGGATCGTGCAGGAGTCGCTGACCAACGTTCTCAAGCACAGCGAGGTCAAACAGGCCACGGTGGACGTCGGCTACGAGGATGATGGCGTGGTGATCGCGATCTCCAACCCGGCTTCGGCGTTGACCGGCTCTGGCGGTGGCTTCGGCATCCCCGGGATGCGGGAGCGGGTCACCTCATTGGGTGGTTCGTTCAGCGCGGGGCCGACCGGGGACGGCCGGTTCGAGGTTCGCGCGTCGATCCCGGTGGAGGCGTCGTGACCCGCGTGCTGATCGTCGACGACCAGGACCTGATCCGGCTGGGCCTGCGGACGCTGATGGAGAACGAGGACGGCCTGGAGTTCGCCGGCGAGGCCGCCGACGGGCTGGCCGCCGTGACCGCGGCCCGGGAGCTGAAGCCGGACGTCGTGCTGATGGACGTGCGGATGCCCGGCATCGACGGGATCGAGGCGACCCGGCGGATCGTGGCCGACCCGGCCTGCGAGCACACCAGGATCATCGTGCTGACCACGTTCGAGCTGGACGAGTACGTGTTCGACGCGCTGAGGCACGGCGCCAGTGGGTTCCTGGTGAAGGACACCAAACCCGAGGAGCTGGTCCGCGCGATCCACCTGGTCGCCGCGGGCGGGGCGCTGCTGTCGCCGTCGGTGACCCGGCGGGTGATCAGCGAGTTCACCGGCCGGCCCAGCCGCGCCGCCAAACCGCACCCCCAGCTGGATTCGTTGACACAGCGGGAAAGGGAGATCGTGGCGCTGGTCGGCGAGGGCCTGACCAACGACGAGATCGCCGAACGTCTCGTCGTCAGCCCGGCCACCGCCCGCACCCACGTCAGCCGGGCCATGATCAAGCTCGGCGCCCGCGACCGGGCCCAGCTCGTGGTGTTCGCCTACCAGTCAGGCCTTGTCTGAGAAGAACTCCAGCACGTCCTGCACCAGGATCGCGGGCTCCTCCATGGCCGCGAAGTGGCCGCCCCTGTCGATGTCGGTCCACCTCGTGATGGTGTGCGCGCGTTCGACGTACCGGCGGATGCTGATGTCGTGCGCGAACACCAGCGCCGCGGTCGGCACCTTGGACACCTCGACCTTCGCGCCCCACGCACCGGTCTGCGCGTAACCGACGTAGGCCGCCGACCCGGCGGTGCCGGTCAGCCAGTAGATCATCACGTTGGTCAGCAGCCAGTCGCGGTCGAGGATCCCGTCCGGCGGGGTCTGCCGCGGGTGCGTCCACTCCCGGAACTTGTCCATGACCCACGCCAGCTGGCCGACCGGGGAGTCGACCAGGCCGTACGCCAGGGTCTGCGGGCGGGTCGACTGGATGTGGATGTAGCCCATCTCGTCGCGCTGGAACGCCTCGAACCTCTTCAGGCGATCCTGCTCGACCTCGGTAAGACCGTCGTTGTCGCCCACCGGGTACGCGGGCGGGCCGTTGAGGTGCACGCCGATCACACGATCGGGTGCGACCCGGGCGACCTCCGGGCTCACGATCGCGCCGATGTTGC
>CBIMJO010001685.1:0-2371 GCA_966244135.1 uncultured Actinocrispum sp.
GAGGTACATCGCCAGCAGGGACGCGAACGAGGCCATCGAGGTGGTGGACGCGTTCGTGATGGTGCGGTGCGGGGCGACCCGGCGCATCCGCCGGCGGAACGCCAGGTGCAGGTACAACACGCAGCTCAGCACCGGGACCAGCGGCATCGGCAGCAGCAGCGCCGCGGGCAGCATCCAGACCGACGTCATGTTGATGTACGGCGTCACGCTCAGGCTGCGGCGGATCCGCTCGATCTTGCGGGTGACCTCGGCGTGCACCAGGCCGAGACCGGCCAGCAGCGCGAACATGCCCAGGTCGGAAGCCGCGACGGGAACGAAAATGAACGACGTCACGGTGAGTGCGAGCGCAACGGCCTCGGTCGCTAGAGTAAAAGCAACCCATCTACGCGGGCGCTTCCACAACTCCCAGTCACGAGGCGATACGTATCGTAGTATCGGCCTTTCCTCCGATCCGTTCACTCGTCCCCCATTCCCCTCACTGCTAGCGCTAGGCGATCAGCCCGAATACGGACAGTTTCCACCGGTTTGCAGGCTGACGACAAGGGCCATAGGTGTGTATTTTCAGATAGCCGTCGAAGAAAGGTGAGTGCAGCGATGGACAGCAGGGAACAGTGAGTCGGTGGCGTTGCCCTGTCCAGGGGTCGCCACCCCATCGCCGCCGCCCACATCATGATTGCCCCGTGGGTGTGCTATCACCGGGAATCCAACGCTGTGGCTGAGTCCTGAGCTCTTTCTGCCAGGCCAGGCCCAGCGGAATCGCCAGCGCCAGGCCGAGCACCCCGAACACCCCCACGGTCGTCGCGGTGCTGCCAAGCTGGTCCGCTATGACGCCGCCAATGGCCGGGCTGATCCCGGTGATGGTGGACAGGCCGGAGTTGGACAGGCCCATGGCCTGCGCCCTGGCGGAGTCGGGCACGGCCAGGGACAGCGACGCTGTCGCCTGCATCAGCGCCGTCGCGCCTAGCACTCCTCCGGCCATGAAGACAAGTATGGACACGACGAGCCCGGGGTGCAGGAAGCACACCAGGAGCACGATCGACGCCAGGATGGCCAGGATGCCCACCAGCCTCGGCCGGACGTCCGGGCTTACCCACCGGGTGAACGCGAAGGTGCCGATAACACTGCCCAAAGGGTCGGCCGCGAGGAGCAGTCCGACGGCCGCCGAGCTGCCGTGGAACTCCGCCGCGTACGGGACGGCCAGGCCCTCGTAGACGGTCAGCAGCGACAGGAACCAGGTGTAGAGCAGCAGCGTGCGCAGGCCGTGGTCGGCGAACAGCAGCCGCCCGCCCGCGCTGACCGACGCGAGGAACGGCACCCGCTCGGTCCGGTTCGCGGCCGCGGGCCGGTAGCGCAGGCCGAACCGGACGAACGCGGCGGACACCACGAACGTGAGCGCGTCGATGAGCAGGCCCACGTGCGGGTCGACGCTCAGGATCAGCACACCGCCGCCGACGAAGCCGAGCATCTGCGCGCTCTGGATCGTCATGCTGCGGATCGCCATGCCCACCACGTAGCGGTCGCCGGCCAGCACGTCCGGCATCAGCGCGAGCTGGGAGGCCTTGAACGGCGGGTTGGCCAGCGAGACGATCGCCACCAGGCCCCACAGCGCCTGGTAGGGCACGCCCGGGAGGGCGGCCACGCCGATCACCACGGCGCGGATCACGTCGACGGCGACCATCACCTCCCGGCGGGGGTAACGGTCGGCGATGGGCGACAGGAAGATCCCGCCCAGGAGAGAGGGTGCGTAGGTCAGCGCATAGGTCAAACCGGTGAGGGCGGCGGAGTTCGTCTTCTGGTAGACCAGGATGGACAGGGCGACCCGCGCCAGCTGGTCACCGAACATCGACAACAGCTCCGCGAACCACAGCGCGCGGAACTCGCCGACGGCGAACACGTCCCGGAACGTGGCTCGCCCTGATGCCTTCGTCACTCACCGACCCCTTTAGGTACGGACTTGCCTGGCCTCCCGCTAGCGGGACCATAGGTGCTTGTGGTCACGAGTCAATCACAAAGCGTCAGCTACCTACGGCAAGTGTCGCTCATCTTTACCGCAGGCGTGTGAGTTGTTTGACCCGCGAAACCGGCTAACCGTTCCATGCCGGCCGGGTCAACCGCCACGGCCGTTCGGATCGACTCGGACCACGACACCGGGTAAGTCGATCACGACCGCGTTCAGCTCCGCGCGGGTGCGTGCCTCAAGCGCCGCACCGACCCGTCTGCCGAACTCGTCCAGGTCGATCAACCCCCTGGCCAAGGCCTTGTTGAGCAGGCCGGCCACATGTTCGCGCTCCGCATTGGACACCCGCAGATCCCGCGGGTTCACCCCGGCAACCGACTGCGCGCTGATCCCACCTTGGTCAGGGTCCCCACC
>CBIMJO010001686.1:0-2367 GCA_966244135.1 uncultured Actinocrispum sp.
CCGACCGGGCCCGGCCTGGACCGCAACCTGGTCATCAGCCCGTTGACCCGGCCGACTGTGCGCTCCACCCGTGGTCCGCTTTTCATGAGATCTCCCTTGTCGTTCCCGCTGGGACCACGCTAGCGGCGTAAGTGGAGCATGCCATCCACATAGCCTAAAGTGAGAACCATGAGCACCGATGCTTCTCACATGCGGGCCGACGCGCGGCAGAACCGCGACCGGATCCTGGAGGTGGCGCAGCGCCTGTTCGCCGAACGCGGGCTGGACGTGCCGATGGCCGCGATCGCCCGGCGCGCCGGGGTCGGGATCGCGACGCTCTACCGCCGCTTCCCCACCAGGGAGGCGCTGGTGACCGAGGCGTTCGCCGAGCAGATGGACACCTGTCTGTCCGTTTTGGACGAAGCGCTGGCCGATCCGGACCCGTGGCAGGGCTTCCGCACCGCCCTGGAGAAGGTCTGCTGCATGCTGGCGTTCGACCGTGGCCTCGGCGCCGCCTTCATCGGGGCGTACCCACACGCCATCGACGTCGCCGGCGAGCAGGAACGTGCCCTGCGCGAGTTCGCGACCGTGATCGAACGCGCGAAGCAGGCCGGCGAGCTGCGCGCCGACTTCGCCATCGAGGACGTCGCCCTGGTGATCATGGCCAACAACGGGATCACCAGCGACAGCCCGGATACAGCGCTCGCGGCCTCCCGCCGTCTGGTCGCCTATCTGATCAACAGCTTCCGCGCCGACCACGCCGATCCGTCCCGGCCGCTACCGCCGCCCGCCCCACTGCAACTGCAGGACGCGTTCGATCAGGCAGGCGCTTGACGTGCGGCTGAGATGAACCCCCGGTACCAGTGGTAGCTGGCGCGCGGGGTGCGGCGTTGGGTCGGATAGTCGACGTGGATCAGGCCGAACCGGTGTTTGTACCCGTGCGCCCACTCGAAGTTGTCCAGCAGCGACCAGCAGAAGTAGCCGCGCAGCGGCACTCCGGCAGTCGCGGCCGCTTCCGCCGCGGCAATGTGCTCCCGCAGGTAAATGATGCGGTCGTCGTCGTGGAACGCGCTCGAATCCGGGTACACGCAGCCGTTTTCAGTGATGTAGATGGGTGGCAGGCGTGGGTAGCACGCTTTGAGGTCGGTCAGTGCTGTGGTGAGCCCGGCTGGTTCCACCGGCCAGCCCATGCCGGTGCGAGGGACGTCCGGCAACTGTGTTGTGTCCACGCCGATGTCGTGGGCGGTCCGCCTGGCCGGATCGGGCTCCCGGTGGGGCGCGTCGGCGACGTGCAGCCGGTAGTAGTAGTTGACGCCCAGGTAGTCCAGCGGCGCGCTGATGGTCGCCAGGTCCTCGTCGTGGCGGAACGAGAAGTCGGTGATCGCGCCGAACATCGACGTCAGTTCCGCCGGGTAGGCCGATCCGAACAGCGGATCGGTGAACTGCCTGCGCAGCAGACAGTCCTGGCGATTAGCTGCGGCGATGTCCGCGGGGTCGTCGGTCACGGGCACGACCGGCGACTGGTTGAGCACGATGCCGAATTCCTGTCCGGGCAAGGCGTTGGCGCGCATGGCCTGCACGGCAAGGCCATGGCCCAACAGCAAATGGTGCGCGGCGGCCAGCGCGCCGTGCCCCTCTCGCGCTCCCGGTGCGTGCCTGCCTTCGCCATAGCCGACGATCGAGGAACAGTACGGCTCGTTCAGGGTGGTCCACTTGCTCACGACATCGCCGAGGGCGTTGTGCACGATCGTGGCGTACTCGGCGAACCGGCTCGACGTGTCGCGGCTGCGCCACCCGCCGCGATCCTCCAACGCCTGTGGCAGGTCCCAGTGGTACAACGTGACGAACGGTTCGATCCCGTTGTCCAGCAACGCCTCGACGAGCCGGCGGTAGAAGTCGAGGCCCCGCTGCTCGACCCGGCCGTGCCCGTCCGGCAGGATCCTGGACCAGGACACGGAGAACCGGTATGCGTCGACGCCCAGGCCGGTGAGCAGTTCGACGTCCTCGGTCCACCGGTTGTAGTGGTCGGCCGCCACGTCACCGGTGTCGCCGGACGCCACCGCGCCCGGGACCGCGGAGAACGTGTCCCAGATGGACGGACCGCGGCCGTCCTGCCGTGCGGCCCCTTCGATCTGGTACGCCGACGTTGCCACACCCCAGCGGAACCCTGCCGGAAAACCAATGGTCACAACAGTCTCCTCGAGAAGGTCAGCCCTTGACGGCGCCGGACATGATGCCGCCGACGATCTGGCGGCCGAACAGCAGGAAGACCGCGAGCACCGGCACAGTGCCGATCGTCGCGGCGGTCAGCACCAGGGTGTAGTCGGTCGTGTAGCCGCTGGCCAAAGTGGACAGAGTGCTGCAGTTGCGCACCGGCGGCCGGATCGC
>CBIMJO010001687.1:0-2366 GCA_966244135.1 uncultured Actinocrispum sp.
CGGCAGTTTCCACGGCAGCCTCGGCTCCAGCGGCGGCCCGCCCGCCGGCCCGGTGCCCGGCAACGTCCAGGACTGGATCAAGCAGGCGCTGGAGATCCTGCGCGCCAACGGCATCAACGTCAGCGAGGCGGACGTGCCGAAGATCTGGGCGATCATCCAGCACGAGTCCGGCGGTAATCCCCACGCTATAAACGAGTGGGACAGCAATGCTGCCAAGGGAACGCCGTCCAAGGGCCTGATGCAGTGCATCGACCCGACGTTCAACAGTTACAAGATCGCCGGGCACAACGACATCTGGAACCCGGTCGACAACATCTGCGCGGGTGTCAACTACGCGATCTCGAGGTACGGCAGCCTGGACAACGTGCCGGGCATCAAGGCGATGGCAGGTGGAGGCGCATACCGCGGCTACTAACTAATGTGACCGCATGGATCTTTTGACTGTTGCCGCGCGGGCCGCGGTGCCGCCGTTCTATGTGATGGACGTCCTCGAGGCGGCCAACGCCCGGCAGCGCGCCCGCGGCGACGTCATCTCCCTGGCGGCGGGCCAGCCCTCGGCCCCGGCCGCCGCCCCGGTGCTGGAGGCCGCGCAGAAAGCCTTGCACGGCAACAAACTGGGCTACACCGAACAGCTGGGCATCCCGGAGCTGCGGGAGGCCATAGCCGGTCACTACGAGCGGATGTACTCCCTTGAGGTGTCACCCCAGGATGTGGTGGTGACAACGGGTTCCTCCGGCGGGTTCCTGCTGTCATTCCTCGCGGCCTTCGATGCGGGCGACCGTGTCGCCCTGGCCCGTCCCGGATATCCGGCCTACCGCAACATTCTCGCGGCGCTGGGTTGTGAGGTTGTCGAACTTCCTTGCGACGCAACAACAAGGTTCCAGCCAACGGTGGAAATGCTGGAATCCGCGGGGCCTTTGAAGGGTGTTGTGGTCGCGAGCCCGGCCAACCCCACCGGAACCGTGCTCGCCGCACCGGAACTCGCCGCGATCTCCGGCTGGTGCGTGGAGAACGGCGTGCAGCTGATCAGCGACGAGATCTACCACGGCATCGACTACAGCGGCGAAACCGCGTGCTCGTGGCAGTTCGGCCGGGAATCGGTCGTGGTGAACTCGTTCTCGAAGTACTTCGCCATGACCGGCTGGCGCCTGGGCTGGTTGCTGGTTCCACAACGCCTGCACCGAGCCGTGGAGTGCCTGATCGGCAACTTCAACATCTGCGCCCCGGCCATCGCCCAGCACGCCGCTGTCGCGAACTTCACCGAAGAGGCCTACAAGGAGCTGGACCAGCACGTCGACAGCTACCGGACGAACCGCGACATCCTGCTCACCGGCCTGCCCGAGCTGGGGATCACCGAACTGGCCCCGGCCGACGGCGCCTTCTACATCTACGCCGACATCCGTCACCTCACGCACGACACCATGAGCTGGTGCCAGCGCCTGCTCGCCGAGACCGGCCTGGCCCTGGTCCCCGGTATCGACTTCGACCCGGTCGACGGCCGCAAGTTCATCCGGCTGTCGTTCGCCGGCGCCCGGGCCGAGATCGAGGAGGGCCTGCACCGGCTCGGCGGCTGGCTGCGGTCCTGATTTCAGGGCCCGTGACCTGGGCAACACCGCCCGGGGCGACCCTGAGCCGCAATATCCGGGGGTTTCCCGATAGTCGGGCCCGGCAGGCGCTGGTTCACTTGTTGGTGTGGGAACCGGCGGTGGGCGCGGATCGTTCACCTCTTGAGAGTTCCGCAGGGACCGGGAGGCTCTAGATGTTGGTGCGGATCATCGGCGCGATCGTCGTGATGTGGCTGGCGTTCATGTTGATCGGCTGGATTTTCGCGGCCTTCAAGTGGTTGCTGATCATCGCCGCCGTCGGCACGGTGGGTGCCATCGCCTACGGCGCGATCAAGCGGCGGCAAATCAACTCATAGCTTTCAGAGCACCCTGATCTCGGTCAGGAACCGGCGCGCGTCGGCCGCCGAGGTCCAGCGGTGCGCTACCAGGCCGAACGAAGTGGCGCCGTCGATGTTCTCCTGACGGTCGTCGAGGAACACACAGTCGGCAGGGGACGCTCCCAGGCGCGCGACCAGGGCCTCCCAGATCTCGGTGTCCGGTTTGACCACACCGAGATCCCCTGAGAACAACAGCTGCGAGAACTGCCGGGTCCATGGCTGGCCCTCCGCGGCGCGCCCGAACGACGCGGGCGCGTTGGACAGCAGGGCCAGCCGGGCGCCCGCCGCGACGATCTCGCCCAGTAGCTCCACAGTGGACGGGTCCACCTCGAGCCAGCCGTTGACGTCGGTCTTGGTCAGCTGGCCGGCCAGGGTCTCGTCCACGTCGAGCCCGGCCACCAGGCGCCAGTAGTCCAGGTCGGGC
>CBIMJO010001688.1:0-2362 GCA_966244135.1 uncultured Actinocrispum sp.
CCTCACCGGCAACCGGATCGTGATGCTGGAAACGGACCGCGACACCGTGCCGGTCGGTTTCGGTTCGGAGGGCAAAACGCTCGCGACGGCCACCACCGCCACCGAAGGACAGACGCTCGTCACGATCTGGGATGCCGGGACCGGCAAAGCCGTCACCAGCGTGACCGACGGACCGGGAAAACAGGCCTACGGCAATTCCGGGCGCTCCATCGCGACCTTCAGCCAGGGCCACATCCGGGTCTGGGACGCCACGACGCGTCAGCTCGTGGCGAACTTCCAGACATTGCAGAACAAAGTCGAGTCGCTGGCGTTCGATCCGACCGGACCGTATGTCTACGCCGGTTATGAGGACGGCCGGATCTCGGTCTGGGACACCGCCCGCAAAGAGCACATCATCGACCTTCCCGCGCACACCCGGTCGGTCACCGCGCTTTCGCCGAGCCCCAACCACGGCATGCTCGCGTCCGGCAGCAAGGACAACACGGTCGTCATCTGGGACACCAAGACATGGCAACGGCTCGCGACACTCACCGGGCACACCGGTTCGGTCAGCGCACTGGGGTGGTCGGCGGATAACGGCGTTCTGGTGTCCGGCAGCGTCGACGGAACGATCATCGCCTGGCCCACCGACCCAGGTCAGGCCATCCGCCAGCTGTGCTCGGCGATGTGGGCGGACTTCCCGCAGCGGGCCGAGCAGATGCCGGGCATCTGCCCGCGCTGATGTTCGGACCTCGTCGTTCGGCTTCGCTCGACCGACACCGAACATCGATTCCGGGATACACCGGTCCCATCAGCAGGTGACGGGCCGGAAGGTAACGAAATGAAGATGCTCGGAAACCAGAACTTCCTCGCGTGAGTGGCCGGTCCCGGGGGAGGGCCACGCACGCGAGGAACTCACGTCAGCTCGTCGGGAAATCGTCTGGCGTGCGGGTCCGGTCCCGCACCCAGACCCCGGCCGGTTTCAGCACCGAAGTACCGGCGAACGTGTTCCCGGAACAGGTATTCGTCTTGAACACCGCACCGGACCGGTTGTCGTCCGAGAAGTTCCAGTTGGTCCAGCCGATCTTCTTGCTCGCCATCAGGTCGATGTACTGCTGGGACATGGTGAAATCGTTCCCGCCGTCACCGCTCGAGGTCTGCGTCCCGAACTCGGTGACGAAAACCGGCACGCGGTCGGCGATGCGCGACAGGGCGTTCAGGTAGTTCGTCTTGTGCGAGGCCGCGTAGAAGTGGAACGTGTACATGAAGTTGGTGGCGTTGATCGGGTTGTTGAACACCTCGGTCTCGCTGCCGCCGTCGGAGATGCCGAACGTCGACCAGCCGTGCGTGCCGACGAACACCACGCCGTCCGGGTCCTGCGCGCGGATCACCGGGATCATCTGCTCGGCGTAGCTCTTCACCTTCGGCCAGCTCACCCCGTTGGGCTCGTTGGCGATGTCGTAGATGATGTTGACCTTGTCCTTGTGCCGCTGGGCGATCTCGGTGAAGAACGTCTTGGCGCGGGCCAGGTTGGCGTTCGGGTCGCCCGGGGTCAGCTGGTGCCAGTCGACCAGCGCGTACATGCCGCGCTTGGTGGCCTCCTCGATGTAGCCGTGCACCAGGTCGGTGAACTTGCGCGGGTTGGTCTCGTAGCCGCCCTCCTGGATGTACATCGAGATCCGCAGCACGTCGGCGTGCCAGTCGTTGGCCAGCGCGTCGAGTGAGGCGGCCTTGACGCACTGGGCGTACCACTGGATCCCGTGCGTGCTCATGCCGCGCAGCTGAATCGGCTTGTTGTACTTGTTGCACAGCTGGTTGCCGCACACGTGCAACTGGCCGTTGATAGCCACCGGGGTGTCGCCGGTGGGCGGCTCGGGGTCACTGCCCGCGGTGTCGACGGTGAGCGAGTCGGTGTTCGGGCCGCCGGTCGCCGTGGTCGAGGTCGTGCGGATCTTGTTGCTACCGGCGGTGAGGGTGGCCGTGGTGGTGACGTTCTGCCAGTTCGTCCACTCCGCGGTGGCCGGGAAGGACACGCTCCTGGGCGCGCCCCCGTTGACGGTCAGGTTCATCGGCCGGTTGGCCGTGGTGCCGTTGGCGTACCGGAAGATCAGCGAGTAGTTGCCGGCGGTGGGCGCGTTCACCGTGTACTCGACGTAGCTTCCGACCAGGTTGTCCACGTTGACGAACCCGGTCCCGGTGTAGCCCTGGTGGTTCGAGTCCGCCTGGCCTTGGGAGATCAGCTGGTCCTCGGACTCGTAGCGGACCGGTGCCGCGCTCGCGGGCTGGGCGAGGACCAGCCCGCAGAGCGCGGTGCACACGGTCAGCGCGAGCGCGGGCCATCTTGATCGGGCCACTGATGCCTCCTGCAGGGTCGGGGCGGCGG
>CBIMJO010001689.1:0-2356 GCA_966244135.1 uncultured Actinocrispum sp.
CGATGAACGCCGAGATCCCTCGCCCGCCAACGGCTTGCGGGTCGGTCCGGGCGAAGACCACGAACAGGTCGGCCTCGGTCGCGTTGGTGATGAACCGCTTCTGCCCGTTCAGCACCCATTCACCGTCATCGAGCCGGCCACTCGTGCGCAGCCCCGACGGATCCGACCCGGCCTCCGCCTCGGTCAACGCGAACGACGCGATCAGCTCGCCCGCGGCCAGCCCCGGCAGGAACGCCTGTTTCTGCTCCTCGGTGCCGAACTTGGCGATGACCTGCCCCGCGATGCCGTTGTTGGTGCCGAACATCGACCGGAACGCGGGCGTGGTGTAGCCCAGTTCCAGCGCCAGCCGGACGTCCTCGGCCATCTTCAGCCCCAGGCCGCCGTACTGCTCCGGCAGCGCGAACCCGAACAGGCCCATCGCCGCGGCCTGCCGGCGCACCGGCTCGGGGATCTCGTCGGTGTCCTCGATCTCCTCCTCGCGCGGGATCACCTCGGTCCGCACGAACGACCGCACCGCGCTGAGGATCTCGTCCAGCTCTCCGGCATCCATGCCGGCATGTTAACTCTTGCCGCTGTTAATTGTTCGCTGTTGGATCGTTGATCCTGCCGAGGAACAACGGCGCGCCGGTGGTGGTGTCGGTGATCACGAACGTGAACGGCCGGTCCAGGGTGACCTGGATGGTCTGCATCGCGGAGGTGGCCCGCATGCCCGCCCCGGACGCGGCGGCCGCGACTGTGCCGTGCTCGTCGACCTGGATGAAGGTGTTGTGCCGCACGGTTTGCACGGCGAGCTGCTCGTCCGCGGTCATCCCGCTGAAGTCGGCCTGGTCGGAGAACGCCGTCGCCATTCCGGCGTCCTTCAACGCGTCGTTCAGGTCGAGCTCGGATGACGTGGTGAACTTCGGCATGGACAGTGACACCGGCGCGGGCTTGATCTGCTTGAGGATGGCCGGGATCCCGCTGGTGCGCATGACGTCCGCTTTGGACGGTCCGGTGGTCAGGATCGCCGTGAACGCCAGCTTCCCGCTCTTGTATGGCAACGTCACCGCCTGGAAGCCGGGGCCGGTCGCGTAGCCGAGCTGGGACTTCGGGTCGTCCTGGTCGAAGTCGTTGTGCATCATCGGGACCTGGACCTTGGAG
The DNA here is from genome assembly GCA_966244135.1 of uncultured Actinocrispum sp. Taxonomy (GTDB): domain Bacteria; phylum Actinomycetota; class Actinomycetes; order Mycobacteriales; family Pseudonocardiaceae; genus Kibdelosporangium. Next base: position 1,141 of record CBIMJO010001689.1, read on the forward strand.
CCGTCCGGCCGGGTGAACTCCGCCTGGCTCGTCTTGTCCTGCTTGAACTCCCGGGCCCAGGCGGCCTCCAGGTAGATGGCGTTCGTCAGGACCATCCGGGTGTCCGCGCCGAGCGAGCCGGGCGGGAACAGGTTCTTGATCTTGCCGCCGGTCTGCTCGGCGACGGTGTCGTTGATCCGCTTCACCGCGTCACCGGGGTTCTGCTTGAAGTCCGCGTCGTTGACCTTCGCCTGGAAGTTGTCCCGCAGGCCGTCGGCGAAGGGCTGCTTGAGGCGCAGGCCCTGCTGGGTCCAGACCGTGTTGGCGGCCTTGAGGTCCTCAGTGCCGAACACCCGCATCAGCTCCCGTGCGTGGGTGGTCGCGCCTTGTGGCAGGTGCAGGGCGGTCGCCATCTCCTCCGCGGTCTTGCCACCCGCGCCCGAGGCCACCATCTGCAGCACGAGCGACACGCTGACCGGCGAGATCACCAGGTTGCCGCCCTTGTCGGCGAGGAACGGCGAGTTCAGCAGGTCCAGGCCGAACGCGTCCACCGCGTCGACCACCGTGGCCACATCCAGGTTCGCCTGCTCGACCACCGGCAACGGCGGTGGGGGCGGCCCCTCGGCCTCGGGCGCCTTCGCCCCACACCCGGCGAGAGCAAGAACCAGACCGACCGCAGCCACACGTTTGACCATGTCCCTAGGACGGCACACCGTCGCCAATCCGTTGCATGCTGTCAGGATCTGGGAACGTCCCCCAAGGCCCAGCCAGGGACTTCTCGTCTTTGGCGTGACCACCTGGCACTGTTAGCGGTATGCGGAGAGGCATCATCGGCGCGCTGTTCGTCGTGGCAGTGGTGGTGCTGGTGATCGTTCTCCGCAACGGGCTGCCGAAGCCGCAGCAGGCCGCGCCGGGGCCGGAGCAGGTGTCCCGGACGGTGGTCTCCGGGCTGGCCTGGCGGCAGGTGGCGTTGCCGGACGGGACCGACCAGGCCCATCGCTCGGCGGCCGATCTCAGTCACGCGGTGTTCCCGGTCCGGGGTGCCGACGGTGAACGGCAGCTGCTGAGCCGGTCGTCGGATGCCGTCACCGAGGTCGCCCACGGGCCGGATCCGTTGGTCGGCACGCTCGACGGGTCGCGGCTGGTGGTCGACTCGGAGGTGGCCGGCCGGACCACTGTGTCCACTGTAGACCTCCGGCGGGGTGTCCGGACGGCGCGCCACGACTTCCTGGGCCAC
>CBIMJO010001690.1:0-2343 GCA_966244135.1 uncultured Actinocrispum sp.
AGGACCACTCCATCGCGGCCGACCAGCCAAATACCGGTCTGGGCGAGCGGAAGCTCTACCTCGTTCCCGACGGGCCGCGGATGAGCGGCGCGGACGTGTCCGAGCTTCAGCGTAGACTGACGCGGCTCGGTTATCACGGTACCGAATCAGGCAACGGCGTTTTCGACGAAGCCACCCACCAAGCCCTGGTTCAGTTTCAGAACGACTACGGCATCTTCACGGATGGTGTCTGCGCCCGAGTCACCGTGCTGGTGCTCAACTATTTGACAAGCGTCGGCGTCTCAGCGGACAGTCCGGCCACGGACAAGCAGAAACGCGTCATCTACTGGTCGGTGTCGGCTCAGCGCAGCGGTATGGTGCTCGTCGGGATCAGTACCATGCCGGCAGATTCCGGTGACCAGAACGAAATTGAGCTGACGATTCTCAAGCGCGTCCGGGAGCTTGTTGAGGAGAGCGTCGAACAGGACGCACACATGCAGGCATTGCCCATGTCATCCTTGCTCTCCTCGGAAGAGCGCGCCCGGTTCGCCAACTCCATCAAAGCGGAATTGGTGATCCTCATCGATGTCCGGCGCACCGAGAACGGTCCGGCCGGCATCCAGACACACTACTTCAGCCGGGCCGGCGCGGATTCCGACGTGGGCGCCCCACTCGCCAGATACATCGGCGAGGAAGTGGCCGAGCGGACCGGGGCGCCGTACCTCGGCGCCAGCGCGGAGGACTCCGAGCTGCTGATGGCCCCAGAGGCTCCGACAGTTCGTATCACGGTCGGCAACGTCCGAAACCCGGAGGATTCCCGCATGCTCAGCACACCGGCCTATCTGGAGCAGATCGCCAAAGGCATCGCGGTGGGTGTCACCCGCCTCTACCTGCTCGGAGCCCGGCATGCTCCTGGAGGTAGTGCTCCCGTGAGTCCGCTGTCGCGCCGCCACGTGACATGACTGGAGTCGACCGAACTGACACGTCCGGCAAGAGTGCAATGCCAGGCAGCAGCCTGGCGGCCTTGTGACCCAGAACTCTATATAGGTAGACTTCTTCGATGGCCCGTCGACCGTCCGCGCAAACCGTTGCCGTGCTTGCCGTTCTGGCTCGTACGCCGGAGAGCTCACGCTATGGCTACGATCTCGGCAAGGAACTGGGGATCAAGGCCGGGACCCTCTACCCGATCCTGATCCGGTTGTGCGAACGAGGTTTCCTCGAAGCCTCGTGGGAGGCCGATCCACCGGCTGGGCGCCCGCCGCGGCACCTGTACCGCATCCTGGCGCCCGGGTTGCGGCTGGTTGAGGAGCTGCGGCAGGAGAGTCCGCGTGCCCTCCCAGCGCCTGGCAGCGCCGCTCTGGGTGGTGCGTGGTGAGCCGGCGCGAGGACCTGGCAGACCGTGCGCTCGCTGTCCTGGCCCGCACTCTTCCCGCTCACCGCAAGGAGTGGGGCCGGGCGATGCGCGCGGAACTGGCCGCGATCGACGAGATCCCGGCCCGCCGCCAGTTCGTTCGCGGATGTGCTCGAGCGGTGCTGATCAGCGGTACCGCGCTGCGGGCGGTGGCGGGTTATGTGGGCATGCTCGCGTTCGCCGCGGTGATCGCCTATCAGGCGGCCGGGCTGGAGTCGGCGGGTGTGCAGGTCGAGGCCGCCGTGCTGGTCGGGATCATCGCGGTGCTGGCCTGGTTCGGTCGCCGCAGCAGCATCGTGGGCCCACCCGGCATCGACCTCGTGCCGAGGCTGATGCGGCTCGCGGGCTACGCGGTTGTCATGACGACCGAGGCCGCGTTGCTCACCACAGGGACCAACGATCCCACCGGCTGGTGGGTCGCCGCCGTCGCGATCAGCCTGTACCTCGTCGGATTCCTGCGCGCTACTTCCCTGCCCGCCGGTGATGCGTTGTCGCTGCCTGTCACCGCGACACTCACCTTGACAGGTCTGGCGGTGTGGTGGATCCCGATGCTGTTGTCCAGCGGCGTACGCGCGTTTCCTGGCCTCACCTTCCTCGTCGCGTTCGCCCTCGTCCTCGTCGGGTGGGCTTGGGGTTCACGCCGCGGCACACCGATGAAAGGCCTGGTCAGCGGATTTGCCGCGACGACCGCCACGCTGCTGCTGATGTTCCTCGCCGCCCTGTTCACCTACCGGCTCGCGCCCGGCCTGGTCCCGGACATCAGCGGCCCTGGCTACGCAGGTGGCCTTACGCCACAGGCCAAAGCCGAGACCAACCGGATCGAGTCCGTCGACCCCTACGTCGCCGACCTCCTCTTCGGTGCGCTCCTCAGCGGCGTCCTGACCTGGGCCAGTGTTCCGGCAACCCGGCCCGAATCCACAGTGGACAGCAGTCCGCTTGGTGGATGACCGGGC
>CBIMJO010001691.1:0-2332 GCA_966244135.1 uncultured Actinocrispum sp.
CCAGCAAAGCGACCCGGGGGTTGCCGGAGGCGTTGGGAAGGACGAAGAACAGCAGGCCCGCGACCGGGCCGATGGCGATCGCCATCAGCGTGACCGGATTGCGGATCAGCTCCAGGAACTGGTAGCGCGTGTAGAGCAGACTCATCGCTCGGCTCCGTTCGTGATGGCGAGGAACGCGTCCGACAACGACGAAGCGGTGACCTCGAGGTCGGCGAGCGACGCGCCCGAGGCGACCAATGCGCGGACCAGTTCGTCGGAATCCGTTGTGAGCAGATGGGTCTTGGCGCCCTCGTGCCGGATGCTGACCACGCCCTTGAGCTTCGGCTCCCAGCCGAGCCGGCCGATGGTCACGCGTTTGACGCTGACCCGGCCGCGGATCTCGGCGAGCGAGCCGTCGGCGATGATCCTCCCTCTGTCGATCACCACCACACGCTCGGCCAGCGCCTCGACCTCTTCCAGGTAATGACTGGTCAGCACCACTGTGCCGCCCTCCATGTGGAACGACTTGATGCTGTCCCACAAGGCGTGCCGGGCCTGGACGTCCAGACCCGTGGTCGGCTCGTCCAGGAACACGATCCTCGGGCGCCCGACGAACGCCAGCGCCACGGCGACCCGGCGGCTCTGCCCGCCCGACAGACCCCCAGCCTGCCGGTGGGCGAACTCCGCCAGGCCGAACCGCTCGATCACCTCGTCCGGGTCGAGCGGGTCGGGATAGTGCGCCGCCACGAACTCGACGCACTCCCGGACCCGCAGCTTCGGCGGCAGGCCCGAGTCCTGCGGCGTCATGCCCAGCGCGCGGCGGACGGCCGGTCGTCCGGGACTGCCGCCGGCGATCTCCACCTGGCCCGATGTGGGCCTGCGTAAGCCGGTGAACAGGTTCACCAGCGTCGTCTTGCCCGCGCCGTTCGGCCCGAGCAGGCCGAGCAACTGCCCGGCCGGGATGTCCAGGGACATCGCGTCGACCGCGGTGAACTCGCCGAACCGCTTGGTCACCCTGGTGGCCCTGGCCAGCACGTCAGGCATCGCGCCCTCCCCGGTAAAAAGTGATATCACAATGCTATGGGAGCGCTAGCCTAGATCACAAGGGGGTCAGGGGATGCGGGGAAACTCGGCCAGCGCGGTGGTGAACGCGTCCGGCTCGACCTGGATCGTGCCCTGGAACGGCTGGTCCAGCTCCAGCGAGAACCACACCGCGACGGCGATCAGCGCGGCCAGGAAGACCAGGCTGGCGATGTGTCGCACGCCCGAGGTCAGGCCGATCACCAGCGGGTACACGACCATCGAGATGCCGCCGATGATGGTGCCCAGCAACAGGATCGTCAGCAGGGTGTCGTCGCTGGTGGCCTCGCCGACCCGCGCGCGGCGCTCGTCGGCGACCGTGCGCACGCCGTCCATCGCCTTGTCCCGCACCGACATCGCGAGGTCGCTGTCGGCCGGCAGCCGGTTGATCTCCGAGCGCAGCGCGATCAGCAGGTCGTCGGCCTTCTGGTCGGCCCTGCCCTGGTCCATCGCCGGCCACTCGCGGTTGATCACCTCGTTCGTGTACTCCTTGACCAGCGAGCGGATCTGCGTGCGCGACTCCGGCGCCGCGTCGGTGACCTGCCAGTAGATCTCGGTCAGGCTGGACGCCTCGTCCTGCGCGTGCTGCTCGGTGGAGTCCGCGTTGGTCCAGGTGATCACCGTGTAGAAGGCGAGCACCACGATGAACAGCGCGTTGAGGACACCGCCGATGAACCCGAGCGCGTCGGAGTTGTACTCGCCCTCCCGCGCTCTTCTTCGCTTGCCTGCCCGGATGGTCGCGATCGCGGTCAGGAACATCGCTCCGATGACCAACACGAACAAGTACCCCGGCATCGTCACCGCCCATCCGTCGAAACCGCTCCATCGTGGACACACGGTTGCGAAGATCGCCATGGTCCGGGCGGAAATACACCGGGAGGAGTGAATACCCTGGCGGGTCTTGACGACGCTGGCTTACGGTCTGTTCACCTTGGACGCGGAGGGCAGCGTGCGCGGAACCCGGTTGTTGGGCTTGGCAGGCGTGATCGCGGCAGTGCTCGGATCCTCGATGCCGCCGGCCGCGGCAGCCGGTCCGCCGCCGGTGTCCACTGTCTACGATCAGCTGGTCTACGGCGATTTCGCGGTGATCGGCAATACGGTGACACAGTGCCCATCCACGGCGGGGACGTACCCGGTGAAAGCGTGCACGGACGCACAGAACCGGGTCGGATCGGGCATTCCGGCGCAGAACAACGGTCACCCGATGGGGTGGGCGGATGTCGACGGCAGTTCCTCGACCTTCAACTCGTCCAGCGCGAAGCTGACCATTCCC
>CBIMJO010001692.1:0-2327 GCA_966244135.1 uncultured Actinocrispum sp.
CTCGGCGACCGGTGTGCCAACGTCCACTTTGGTCAGATCCCTGCTGTGGCAGAACGCCATTCCCATGTTCGTGGCCCTGGTGCTGGCGGTCGCGACCGGAGTGGGCCTTGGACTGCTGGTGTTCCGTTTGATGGGCCTCGACCTCGTCGTCGACTGGTCGACCATCGGCGTGATGGCCGCGACCGCCGCCGGGCTGATCCTGGTGATCACGACGCTGACCCTGCCAACGCTGAAGAGCGCGACGCACCTCAATGCTTTACGCACAGAGTGACCCCGCCGGTCACAGCAGGAGATACGCCGCTGTCCCCAGGCGGACAATGGTTTCGTTCGATGGCAGAGGCTCACCGCCGAGGGTGGGACCACTGTTGCGGCGGTGGAACGCGGTCAGGATCGCGTGCCGCGGCGCATCGGATTCGTTGAGCGTTCCGGAGTGCCACAGGTGACTGTTGAACAACCAACAGGTGCCGGTGGGACCGGTCAGCAGGATCTCGTTGGGATGCTTCCCATGGCCACGAGGAGGTTTGAAGAAGGGATCGAGATGAGAGCCGGGGACCACCCGGGTGGCACCGTTGCGCTCAGTGAAGTCGGTGAGGGCGACGATAGCGTTGCAGGCGCGCCACTGCCCAGGACCCGCGCGGTCGGTGGCATCCATGTGCAGGGCCTGACTGCCATGGCCGGGAGTACCCGCGCGGTAGTGCATCTCCCGGATCCGGAACTCCGGGCCGAGCACATGGGTGACGGCCGCGAGCAGGGCGGGGTGGAGCCACAAACTGTCGAAGAGGCTGCTCTGGTCGAGCAGGCCCTTCACGTGCAAGGTGCCACCCTGCCGCGTGCCGCGCAGCATCGCCCCGACTGCCTCGACGATCCTGGCCGCCGAACCGGCAGGGACGAACCCGTCGAGCCGGCAGAAGCCGAGCTCGTCGAGGTCGGCCCGGTGCTCCCTGGCGAGAACATCGGGCCGTACCCCCAACTCCGCCAATACCTCCCGCATACACCCAGGCTCGTCCTTGTCCAAGGGACACGCCAGTGAATTCACCTGATGAGGGGGCTGGGTGCATTTTTCACGCCTCCTGGCGAGCGTGGTCCCGGTTGCGCACCTCGGCTTTGAGCATCCTGCGTTTCAATGGTCGGACGTGGTTCACCACCCGCATGCCGGTCCGCATCACGGCCAGCCCGAGCCGGCCGATCACCGGCTTGTACGCCATCGAGTTACCGTCGAAGCGGGCTCGCGACTTGATGACGGCTTCCCATGCGTAGCCGTGCATCTCCTGCTCGTAGGCCGAGATCGCGTCCACAGAGGACTCTTGGTGGACCAGGTTGCCGCCGAGGATCTGGGCGTCCCGCAGGGCCGTGTTCGCACCGACCCCGAGACCAGGTGTCATGGTGTGGATCGCGTCCCCGATCAGGGTGACGTTCGTGCTCTGCCAGGGCTCGACCGGTTCGGACGTCCGGATGTTCAACGGGAAGCACGACGTCGGGTCGGCCAGTTCGAACAGCTTGCGCAGGTTCGGATGCCAGCCGCGGGTGCGGTCCAGAACCAGCCGGTGCAGTTCCGGGCCGGACAACCGCATGAAGTCCGGTGGCAGGAAGCGGCGATGGCAGCCGAAGCCCCACATGATGTAGTCGCGGGTGTTGTCGAACGTCAGCCCGGGCCAGGCCTTGACCAGTTCGGGATCGGTCTCGCCACGCTGCCACTCGAACTCCATGACGTGGAAGATCGTGTTCACGCCCTTGGGAGCGAACGCCATCGTGACGCCACGAAGCATGCGAGGGGTCAGCAGGGCGCGGGTCTCGTCGTTCAACGGCAGCTTGCCGGTGACACCGAACAGATACGTCTCCACCAGTTTGGCGTCCGGCAGGTACTGCCTGCGTACCCGCGACGACGTGCCGTCCGCACCGACAAGCACATCGCCGGTCGCCGATGAACCGTCCTCGAAGAACGCGGTCACGCTGCCGTCCGGGTTCTGTGTGTAGCGCGCGAACTTCTTGTCGAAGTGCACGACATCCTCCAGCCCGGTCAGCAAGATCTGCCGCAAGGTCATCCGGCTCACCGACCGCTCGGTGAACTCCGGGTCGGCCGGCCCGAGGATCTCGGCATCCGCCGGGCCGCCCGCGCTGAACAGCTCGCCCATCTTCTCGGTGATGAAGTTGGTGTACTGCGGAGTGATCGCGGCGGTCTTCTTGAACGTCTCGAACAGCTGCGGCGGCAGGCACGCGGCCAGTGCGCGGCTGCCATCCGGCGAGATCCCCACCCGATAGCCGAACAGGCCATCCGATCTCGTGCGATCCCGTTCGTAGACCGAAACCCGCACGCCGGCCCCGTGCAG
>CBIMJO010001693.1:0-2325 GCA_966244135.1 uncultured Actinocrispum sp.
GGGGACTTGGTGACCTGCACGCCCGTGAGGTTGTCCAGCCAGTTGGCCGCGCCGGGGACCTTGTCGGGTTCGGCGCCGAGGGTGCGGACGATGGTCTCCGCGGCTTGGGGGAGGAAGGGGTGCAGCAGGCGGCCGAGCTGGCGGACGGCGGCGATCAGGTAGTGCAGAGTAGTGTCCAAAGTGGACGCTTGAGTCTCGTCCTTGGCGAGGTGCCAGGGGGCGCGCTCGTCGACGTATGCGTTGGTGCGGCGGACGAGGTCCCAGATCTTGGCCAGGGCGTCGCGGTGGTCGTAGCCGGCCATCGCCTTGATGGACGCCTCCTCGCTGGCGAGGAGCTGCTCGGCCAGCGCTCGGGGTCGCCGGGCTCGCCCGGCGCCGGGATGACGCCCTCGCGGTACCGCACGGTCATGCTGGTCGCCCGCGACAGGAGGTTGCCCAGGCCGTTGGCCAGGTCGGCGTTGTACCGCGCGATCAGCCGCTCCTCGCTGAAGTCACCGTCGATGAACGGCGAGAACTCGGCGAGCAGGAAGTACCGCACGGCGTTGGACCCGAACCGCTCGATCAGGTCCGCGGGGTCGATCACGTTGCCAGTGGTCTTGCTCAGCTTCTGCCCGGACGCGGTGATGTACCCGTGCACCACGACCTCGGTCGGCATCGGCAGCCCGGCGGACATCAGCATCGCGGGCCAGTACACCGCGTGGAACCGGGTCACGCCCTTGCCGACCACGTGCACGCGCTTGGCCGCGTTCACCCAGTAGGTCTGGAACTCCTCGGCGTCGCGCGTCCAGCCGAGCGCGTTGGTGTAGTTGGTGAGCGCGTCGATCCAGACGTACATCACCTGGTTCTCGTCGCCCGGCACCGGGATGCCCCAGCCGCGCGCCCGCCCGGTGGACCGCGAGATCGAGATGTCCTCCAGGCCGGACCGCACGAAGCTGGCCACCTCGTTGAGCCGCGACTCGGGCACGACGCGCAGCTCGCCTGACTCCAGCGCGGCCAGCAGCTGGTCCTGGTACCTCGACAGCTTGAAGAAGTAGTTCCGCTCGCTGACCAGGTCCGGCACGGTGAAGTGCTCCGGGCACTTGCCGTCGACCAGCTCGGCCGGCGTGTAGAACTGCTCGCAGCCCACGCAGTACAGGCCCTCGTAGTCCTTGGCGTAGATGTCGCCCGCGGCGGCCATCCGCTTCCAGATCTCGATGGCGCCGTCGATGTGGTCCTGGTCGACGCTGGTGCGGATGAACCGGCGCAGCTGCACCTGCAGGTCGGCGGCCATCCGCTCGAAGAACACCACGTTGCGGTCGACCAGCTCGCGCGCGGTGATGCCCTCCTTCTCGGCGGCCAGCACGTTCTTCAGGCTGTTCTCGTCCGACCCGCTCAGGAAGTAGACGTCCATGCCCTGGCCGGCCATGTGCCGCGCGTACGCGTCGGCCTGGCTGTACTCGAACGCGTGCCCCAGGTGCGGCTGGGCGTTCACGTCGAGATGAAAGCGGCCTCGGCCATGATCCTCTGCACTCCTTAGCTGCCGGACGACCAAGCTTATCCGCCGCGGGTTGGGTAGCCTCGGCCGGGCGAGCGCGAGGAGGCTCGGTTGGCGAAGGAACAAGCTGGTCAGGTGCTGGCGGCGAACCTCAGGGCCCTGCGCGCCCAGTACGGGCTGTCCATGTCCGAGCTGGCCAGGCGCTCGGGCATCGCGAAAGGGACGCTGTCGCAGCTGGAGTCCGGCACGGGCAACCCGACCATCGAGACGGTGTTCAGTTTGTCGAACGCCTTCAACGTGCCGGTGTCGTCCCTGCTGACCGAGCGGACCTCGCCGGACGTGGTCCTGGTCCGGTCCGCCGGGCTCGACGTGCTCTCCAGCAACGCCGTGGACCTGCGGATGCTGCGACGGCTGGACCTGACCGACACCGTGTTCGAGATGTACGACCAGCGCGTACGGCCCGGTGAGACCCAGGAGTCCAAGGGGCATCCCGGGCTGGAGCACGTGGTCGTGACCTCGGGACAGTTGCTGGTCGGGCCGCCTGGCGCGCCCTACACGCTGGGGCCCGGCGACTACGTCTGCTTCCCGGCCTCGACCCCGCACATCTACCGGACGGCCGACTCCTCGCCGGTGGTCTCGGTGCTGCTGATGCAGTACCCGGCGGATCAGGCCGGCTCGATGCTTGCTTCCTGCGTGACCCGGTAGCTACGCTCGGGGCGTTCACTTTACCGAACGGTGGAGTGCTTATGCTGCCGGACGTCGTGGTCGTTGGAGCGGGGATCGCCGGGGCCGCCTGCGCGGAAGCGCTGAGCGCCGTGGGGGTCCGGGTGACCGTGCTGGACCGGGGCGCG
>CBIMJO010001694.1:0-2317 GCA_966244135.1 uncultured Actinocrispum sp.
GCCTGGCAACGCCGACCGTGGCCCGCCGACGGACTGCTCGGCTACCACGTCTACGCGGGGGACGACGGCTCCACCCTTCTGCACCACTCGCAGTGGACGAGCGAGTCGGCGTACGAGGCCTTCGTGAAGACCCACCGGCAGGAGCGCGTCGACGAGGTCGACACCGCCGTGCCGGGCATCGAACGGGTCCGGCTCGACCGCCGGGTCCCACTCCAGGCCGGGCACGCCCCAGCCGTTGCCCTTGACCATCCGCTTGGCCTGCTTGGCGTACCGGCCGACGAGGCGGTTGAGGTACAACAGGCCGTCCAAGTGGTCGGTCTCGTGCTGCAGGCACCGCGCGAAGAAACCGGTGCCCTCGACCTCGATCGGGTCGCCGTTCTTGTCCTGGCCGGTCACCCTGGCCCAGGACGCGCGGCCGGTCGGGTACGACTCGCCGGGCACCGACAGGCAGCCCTCGTAGTCGTTGTCCGGGTCGGGCATGGTCTCCGGCCGGTCAGATGTCTCCAGAACCGGGTTCACCACGAGACCTTTGTGCTGAACGCCGTCGTCGTCCGGACAGTCGTACACGAACAGGCGAAGCGGGACACCGATCTGGTTGGCTGCGAGGCCGACACCGTTCGCCGCCGCCATCGTGTCGAACATATCTTCGATGAGTTGGTGAAGTTCGGCGTCGAATGTGGCAACTTTGTCGGTGGGGTTGTGTAGAACAGGGTCACCGACGATCCGGATGGGGTGCACGGCCATGTCAGGACTTTAGCCAGCACTCCGGCCAGCACCTTCGGCGCGCCGGGTGACATGGCGCACGAGGCAGAGAGGGGGCGTGATGTAATGGCAGGGCGGAAATCACACACGTGTGATTCCCTGGTGGGCACGGACTTCCAGAGAGGCGAGGAGCCGGATGGACGCCGCAGAGGCACTGGTGCCGGAAGGTGAGCCGGCCGACGGCTTGACCGACCGGGAACGGGTGATCCTCGCCTTCGAGCGCCAGTGGTGGAAGTACGCCGGCGGCAAGGACCAGGCGATCAAGGAGATCTTCGGAATCTCGCCGACCCGCTACTACCAGTTGGTCAATGACCTGATCGAGAAGAACGAGGCCCTGATGGCCGACCCGTTGCTGGTCAAGCGGCTCCGCCGGTTGCGCAGCGGACGGGCGAGGCTGCGTGGGGCACGGAAGCTGGGTGTCGAGCCGCAATGAGCACCCCGGACCAGGCAGGACCCGGCCGGCCAGCCCGTCTGGCCGGACTGGGACTGCTTGCGCTCGCCGCTATCGCGCTGGTGATCGGCCTGATCTCGTGGATCGGGGGTGGATCGCCGGGCAACAACGCGGGGCAACCGCCGGCCTCGTCCGGCTCGAACACACCACCTCCGGCGTCGAATCAGCCGTCGTCGGGTTCACCGTCTTCGGCCTCGTCGGAGACACCGCCGCCGGCGCCGCCGAGCAGCCCGGTCCAACCGCCCGCGCAGACCTCCAGCGCGGCCCCGCCGCCGCAGCAGCCACCCCAGCCGCCGGCGCACACACAGCCGGTGCGGGTGCTGAACAACAGCTTCGTGGAGAAGCTCGCCGACCGTGCGGCCGTGGACTTCCGCAACGCGGGGTACAACGTCACCGAGGTCGGCAACTACCCGGGCGGCAAGATCGCCGTGCCGACCGTGTACTTCCGGCCGGGCACCGACGAAGAGGGCGACGCCCGCGCGCTGGGCAAGGACTTCGGCATGCGCGTCGAGCCCCGGTTCGAGGGCATCAAGGACGCCAGCCCGGGCATCATCGTGATCGTCACCAAGGACTACTCCCCCCGTTCCAAGTAGGAATTCCGCTTTCGGCGGACACCTGGAACACCCACGCCCACATATCGTTGTAGTACCTGCAACGGTGTAATCAGGCACGGGTGGTGGTGGCGGGTGGACGACTACTCCAAGACGGTGATCGCCGTCGCGAACGCGGTGACCCCGCACGTCGCGAGCGTGCGCCTGGAGGCAGGCAGCGGCTCCGCGGTGGTGTTCGAGAACGGCCGGATGCTGACCAACGCGCACGTCGTCGGCACCGCGCGGGGCGGCAAGGCAACCTTCTCCGACGGCAGCGAAACGACCTTCGAGGTGGTCGGCTCAGATCCCCTGTCGGACCTCGCGGTGCTGAACGTCTACGGCTCCGCGCCGCCCCCAGTCACGTTGGGCAACGCCGAGGAGCTCGTCGTCGGGCAACTGGTCGTGGCCGTCGGAAACCCCTTGGGGCTCAACGGTTCCGTGACCGCGGGCGTAGTGAGCGCCCTCGGCCGTTCGTTGCCGGTGCGCCAGGGCAAGGCGGGCCGGATGATCGAGG
>CBIMJO010001695.1:0-2316 GCA_966244135.1 uncultured Actinocrispum sp.
CTGGGTCTGGAGGGCCCAGCGGTCACTGTGGACACTGCGTGTTCATCGTCGTTGGTGGCCCTGCACCTGGCGGCTCAGGCTCTCCGTCAGGGCGAGTGTTCGCTGGCCCTGGCGGGTGGTGTCGCGGTGATGTCCACGCCTGGAGCCTTCGTCGACTTCAGCCGCCAGCGCGGGATGGCGAGGGACGGCCGCTGCAAGGCGTTCTCCGCCGACGCCGACGGAGTCGGCTGGGGTGAAGGCGTCGGTGTGGTCGTGGTGGAACGCCTGTCGGACGCACGACGCAATGGCCACCAGATCCTGGCGGTGCTCCGGGGCTCCGCGGTGAACCAGGATGGCGCGTCGAACGGCTTGACCGCGCCGAACGGGCCCTCGCAGGAACGGGTCATCCGGGCGGCCCTGGCCGGCGCCGGACTGGCCCCCGGCGACGTCGGTGCGGTGGAAGCCCACGGGACCGGGACGACGCTTGGCGACCCGATCGAGGCCCAGGCCCTGATCGCCACCTATGGCAAGGATCGTGAGCGTCCTTTGTGGATCGGCTCGGTGAAGTCGAACATCGGCCACACCCAGGCGGCGGCCGGGGTCGCGGGCGTGATCAAGATGGTGATGGCGATGCGGTCCGGGATCCTGCCGCCGACCTTGCACGCCGGCGAGCCGTCGCCGCACGTGGACTGGTCCGCCGGGACGGTCCGGCTGTTGCGGTCCACCGTGGACTGGGAGGGCGTGCGGCGGGCCGGGGTGTCGTCGTTCGGCATCAGCGGGACGAACGCGCACATCATCCTGGAGCAGGCCGGCGAGCCGGAGCCGGTCGGCGGCCGCGATGGCGCCGGGCCGTGGGTGATCTCCGGTCAGGACGAGGCCGGGCTGCGGGCCCAGGCGGCACGCCTGGCCGACAACCTGCCGGACGCCGACCTGCTGGACATCGGCTACTCCCTGGCGACGACCAGGTCCGCTTTCCCTTGCCGGGCAGCCATTGTAGGGGAGACCCGGGAGGACTACCTTCGTGGGCTGCGTGCCGTGGCGGAGGGTGCGTCCGCCGGGAACGTCATTGTGGGTGAGGAGACCCCGGGCAAGCTTGCGTTCTTGTTCACGGGTCAGGGGTCGCAGCGTGTTGGTATGGGTCTTGGGTTGCCTGAGTTTGATGTGGTGTGTGCGACGGTCGATAAGTATCTGGGGCGGTCACTTCGAGATGTTGTGGGTTCGGATGTAGTGCATCAGACGGAGTTCACGCAGCCTGCGTTGTTCGCTGTTGAGGTGGCGTTGTTCCGAGTGTTCGAGCGGTGGGGTGTGCGGCCGGATTATCTGATCGGGCATTCGATCGGTGAGCTGGCCGCGGCCCACGTCGCCGGTGTGTTGTCCTTGGATGACGCGGCCCAGCTTGTTGTGGCGCGCGGTCGCCTGATGCAGGCGGTCGGCGAAAAGGGTGCCATGGCGGCGATCGAGGCCGGCGAAGCCGAGGTGCTGGCGACCCTGGTCGACGGTGTCTCGATCGCCGCCGTCAACGGCCCGTCCGCGGTGGTGGTCTCGGGCGATGAGGCGGCCGTCGAGCAGGTTCTCCACCAGTGGCAGGGCTATCGCGTGCGGCGCCTGCGAGTGAGCCACGCTTTCCACTCACACCACATGGATGCGATGCTCGCCGAGTTCGAGTCGATCGCCTCGGGGTTGACCTACCACGAACCGGCGATTCCCGTTGTGTCCAATGTGACCGGTGAACTCGCGACCGAGTTGCACAACCCGGGGTACTGGGTGCGGCACGTGCGCCGCGCAGTGCGGTTCGGCGATGGCATGCGCTTGCTGGGTGCGCAGGGCGTGACCAAGTTCCTGGAACTCGGGCCGGACGCGACACTGTGCGGGATGGCGCAGGACAGCGTCGATGGGCGGTTCATCCCAGCCCTGCGGCGCGATCGCGACGAAAGCCGCAGCCTGACCGAGGCGCTGGCCCACCTGCACGTCGCGGGTGTCGCGCTGGACTGGCCGACGGTCTTCCGGGCGGGCAAGGTGGACCTGCCCACCCACGCCTTCCAGCGCAGGCGCTACTGGGCGGAACCCGCCGCCCGGCCCGCGACCGACGACCGGTTCTGGGACATCGTGGCCGACGGGGACGTGAAGTCGCTCGCCGAAGCGCTGGACGTGGATCCCGCGGTGACGCTCGAGTCCGCGCTGCCCGCCTTGCTGGCGTGGCATCGCGCGAACCATGACCAGTCCGCCGTGGACGAGATCTGTTATCGCGCGGACTGGCGACCGGTCACCGAGTCCTGGAACGGGCGGCCCACCGGAACCTGGGTTGTGGTGGCCGTGAAGGACAGCCCCGCCGAGTAC
>CBIMJO010001696.1:0-2314 GCA_966244135.1 uncultured Actinocrispum sp.
CGACGCGGTTCTGTCCGTTGACGGCGGCGTACACGGTCGAGCCGTCGGCGGAGAACACCGCCTGGGCGACCAGTGCGTGCTTGGGCCCGTCGGCCGCGATCGTGACGAAGGTCGGGTTGGCGACGGTGCCATCGGGGTTCACCGTGAACCGGCGGTAGCCGTCGGTTTGGGGCAGCCACAGCGTTTTGCCGTCGGGTGAGTACGTGGGGCCTTCTTGGCCGACGTCGTTGCCGGGGATGCGCAGGTTGGCTGTGGCGGAGTTGCCGATGAGCTGCTGCACCTTCCAGCCGTTGAGATCGACGATGGTCAGGGCGATCCCGCCGTCGGTGGTCAGGGCCGCGAGGTGGGTGCGGTCGGGGCTGACGGTGGAGGCCATGATCTTGCCGTTGGGCACGACGAGCCGTTCGCCGATCGGGTCGACGAACTGGTCGGCGGACACGACGAGGCCCTGGTCGGTGCTCTGGCCGACCTGGTAGGTGCCGAACCCTTCGGTCGAGGCGGATCCGACGCCGGAGCCGACGGCGACCAGGGCGACCGCGGAGATGCCGGACGTTGCGAGACGTAACCTGCGGCCGCTGCGTGCACCGAGAAGGCGCGAACGTCCCTTCCCGGCACGCCGGCGGCGGCGCGTTACCTGCATTGACCTATCCCTTCGATGTGGTGGACAGCAGCTCGACGTTGCCGTCGAACTGCCACAAGGGGTTGGGCTGGTCCCCGGCCGGGGTCCGCACCTGGAAGTAGCCGTTGACCTCCTTGGGTCCGTCGCCGTCGGCCACGTAGTGCCCGTCGGAGGTGATGTCGAGCTGGTAGATGGCCGAGCCGGTGGCCGCGACGCCGGGCAGGTGCCACGAAACGACGCAGCGCCAGTCGTTTCCGGGCCCTTCGGCGGCGATCAGGCCGTCGCCCTTGGTGCAGGCGGCCGAGGCGGCCAGTTGCTCCTCGGTGACGTCGGGGCGGTTGAGCTGGCGGGCTTGCAGGCGATAGAGGTGGCCGAACGCCGTGGCGACCGATTGCTGCACCTTGTCCTGGTCGATCCCCGACCCCAGTGCCGGGGCCGCCGCGGCGATGATGACGACCGCGACGCCGATGAGTCCGGCCAGTGGCAGGGCTCCGGCGGTGATCGCGCGGCGCCCCGAGCTTTCGTAGCTGGTGCTGGTGAAGTCGCGGCGCAGGAACAGCTTGTACGCCAGCGCGGTCGCGGTCACCGCCCACACCAGGCAGACCGCGATGCTGATCAGCAACGGGCCGAGCTGGGCGGGGCTGGTGAACAGCCCGTTCCACGCGATGAAGGCGTAACTGGGCAATGCGAGGCGCACGGCGACGGGCATCGGCAGCATCTGCGCCAGGTCGAGCGCGAGGGCCACGACCACGGGCAGCAACAAGCCCATCGGTGATCGTCCTAACGCGACAGACCCGAGCAGCCCGATCGCCGCGAGGGCCAGCGTCGGGGCGAGCACGCAGACCCACGCAAGCAGGACCCGGCCGAACGCGTCCGCCGAGGCGAGCAGGTGACCGTCGAGACCCACCAGATCCTGACCGCCGAGCGCCACGAGCCCGCCGACGGTGCTGGAGATGGCCATTCCGGCCACCAGCACCAGGATCACGGTCAGGCTGGCCAGCGTCTTGGCCACGAAGATGTGCCGGTACGACCGCACGGCCACCAGGAGGTGCCGCCATGTGCCGAGCCGGTCCTCGGAGGCGAACACGTCCCCGGCGATCAAGGAGGTCAGCAACGGCAACGCGTACACGCCGGCGAAGCCGAGCATCACCAACGGCCCGGCCCACCCGGTGGCGTTCATCCACCGGCCGAACAGGGTATCCACCGGCAGCGAACTCTGCTGGCTCACCGCGGCGACGAACAGCGCGGGCGCGATCCAGCACGCGATCACCAACAGCCGCACCCGCCACTGGGACAGCAGCTTGACCAACTCGAACCGGTAGCCACGCGCCACCGTCACCGGACGGGCCACCGCTACCGGAGCGTCGACCACGGTCATCAGCCGGCCTCCTGCTGTTCGGTGAGTGCCAGGAACGCGACTTCCAGCGGTGACACCAAAGGCGCGAGCTCGCGCACGGCGATGCCCGCGTTCACCAGGCGCACCACCAGTTCGTCGAGCGCGGCCACCAGGCCTCGTACCACCAGTACGCCGCTGTCCTGCTTCCCGGTGTCGTCGGCGACGTGCAGTCCCGGCGTGTCGACGGCGACCTTCCGGGCGGCCTCCGGGTCGGAGGTGCGCAGCCGGTAGTCGAGTTCCTGGTTCTCGGCGGAGAGTTTGCTCAGCGGGCCGGTGAACACCACGCGCCCGGTGGCCAG
>CBIMJO010001697.1:0-2310 GCA_966244135.1 uncultured Actinocrispum sp.
GCGCGACGCCGACGCGGTCGAGGCACTGCGCGGCGCCGGGGCGATCGTGTTCGGCAAGACCAATCTCGCGGAGAACTGCGCGGATGTCCAGTCCGCCAACCCGTTGTTCGGCGCATCGGCCAACCCCTGGCAGCCGAAACACACCACCGGCGGTTCCTCTGGTGGTTCGGCCGGTGCCGTGGCCGCGCGATTCACCGCCGCCGAACTCGGTTCGGACATCGCGGGCTCCATCCGCATTCCGGCCGCCGCTTGTGGCGTGCCTGGTCACCGGCCCAGCTTCGGCATCGTGCCCATCCGCGGCCACCACCCGCCGTACCAGCCCGTCGTGCCGGACATAGCGGTTGCCGGGCCACTGGCTCGGACCGTCGAGGATCTCGGGCTGCTGCTGGACGTGCTGATCGCGCCGCACCATCACGACCGGGTGGCGTGGCAGCTGCGGCTCCCGCCCGCGCGCCGGGTCCGGCGGGTCGCGGTGTGGTTCGACGATCCACATTGTCCGGTCGACGCCGAGGTCAAATCCGCACTCGAGCACGCCGCACAAGTGGTGCGCGACCAGGGAATCGTGGTCGAGGAAGCGGCACCGCCCGGCGTCAGCCTGGCCGCCGCCGACGAGGTCGGCCGCCGGTTGCTCGCGTCGATCGCGCAGATCTCCTATACGCCCCAGGACATCGACGCCATCGCCGCGGGCGAGCGCGCCCCCGGTGCCGAGCTGGGAGCCGAGTTCGTAGCGCAGACGTACCACGCCTGGCTGACCGCCGACGCCCGTCGGGAACGGATGCGGGCCCGATGGCACGACTTCTTCACGCACTACGACGCACTCATGCTTCCGGTGGTCCCCCAGCTGGTCGGCGAGCACGACCTGCGTCCGTTCGCCGAACGCCGGATCACCGTCAACGGGCAGTCCCGCCCTTACTGGGATCAGACCACGTGGGTCAATCTGACCGGCATCGCCCGGTTGCCGACGACCGTGGTGCCGGTCCGGCTCGATTCGCGTGGCCTGCCGATCGGCGTCGCGATCACCGGCCCCTACCTGGCTGATCGCACCTCACTGGCACTGGCCGCGACACTCACCGCCGGGCTACCGCCCCTAGGCGTCCCAACATTCGTGGACGACCCGGCAGCTGTCCGCCCCGGTCACCCCGACAGCCGCCCGATATCCGGCCGGGACCCGCAGGTCGACGACCCGCCAGCTGGTGGTGTCAGCCCGGATCACCCTTGAGCCGTCCGGCAATGGCGGCGCCACTGTGGACAGTGTGGTGAGCCGTCCGAGGAGCTTGCCGCCCTCGGCTTTGACGCAGGCTTCCTTGCGCGTGATCGTCTGACCGAACAGTTCGGCCCGGCACGCCGGATCCGCGGCGGCGACCATCCGCGCCTCATGCGGATGCAGGAACCTGGTGGGCGGGTTCGTCCGCCACCGCGCCCGGACGAGTTCGACGTCCACGCCGACCGGGCGGGACGCGACGGCCACCAGCGCGAGATCCCCCGAGTGGCTCAGGTTCACCTCTGGCGCGCCCGGCAGGTCCAGGCCCGGCTTGCCCCACCGGCCGATCCGCCAGCGAATCCGCTGAGGCGCAACGGAAAGATGGCTCGCCAGGATGAGTCGTGCGATCCCATGCGTCACCGCGAACCGGTCCCGGTCGGCCTGCTCGGCGAACCCCGCGCACCGGGCCTGTTCCACCGGATCCAGCAGCGGCCACATCGCGGCCGCCGAATCCCTTGCCGGGGCGAGCGAAACGGTCCAGACGTGCACCGTCACCCCGCCATGCTACGGACACCCGGCCGGGCCGGGAATCGACCTTCGGGCATGGCCAGATGTCCAGAGCGATCGGGCGATCCGAAGACGTTGACCGCTCCGCCGCGGATACGCGAGATTCGCCTTGTGCCGTGACCGGCCGCAGTGGGGAGAGAGATGCACGCGATCGTCATCGCCGGGGGCAGGGGAACCCGCCTCAAGTCCTGTTCGGACGGTACACCGAAGGCGCTGATGCGGTTCGGTTCCCAGCCCCTGCTGGAGATCATCGTCCGGCAGCTGCGGCAGGCCGGCGCCCGGCGGGTCACGCTCTGCGTCGGCTACCTCAGCGACCAGATCGAACGGGACCTCGGCAACGGTGAGCGGTTCGGCCTGTCCATCGACTACAGCCACGAGGCGAGCCCGCTGGGCACCGCGGGGCCGCTGCGGGAAGTGCCCGCCTGGTCCACGCCCGCCCTCGTGATGAACTGCGACATCCTGACCAGCCTGAACTTCGCCGCCCTGCACAGCACCCATCTCGCCACCGCACCCGCGATGACCGTCGCGACCGCCAGCCTGCT
>CBIMJO010001698.1:0-2310 GCA_966244135.1 uncultured Actinocrispum sp.
TCAGCACCGTCACCTCGCCGCCCTGCGCCTCCTTGATCTGCAGGGCCTCCTCGACGGCGCGCTCGTTGATCTCGTCGAGCACGGCGTCAGCCGACGCACGGTCCAGAGTGTGGTCAGCACTCGCGAGCCTGCGCTCGGAGTAGGTGTCGGGCACCTGCTTGACCAGGACAACGATGTTAGGCATGGGTCTTCTTCGACCTCCCACGTACTGCTGTCTTTGCTGATAGAGAGACTCCCATGTCGACCCACCCCCGGCATGGTGGCCTGCGACACCCAGCTATGTTACTAACGAGTAGCATAGCTTGTCCGAATGGTATGGCGTGACAGTACTCACCCGACCGCTTGACGTGCGACGGAAACGGTTGGGCGCAGTGAAGGACCAACACGGTTGCGTCCATCCGGGTGATAACCATTAGTCTGGCTTCCTATGCACGGCCGTGTAGCAGTAGTGACCGACTCGACCGCTTGCCTTCCCCCGGATCTGGCCAGGCAGTGGGGGGTTTCGATCGCCCAGATCCAGATCCGGATCGGTGACCATGTCGCCGAGGAGGCGTTCGTGCCCAACGAGCACCTGGTACACGCGCTGAAGAACCGGACCCCCGTGCAGACCGCGCCACCGGAGCCGGCCGCCTTCTACCGGCTGTACCAGAAGGTGGCGCAGAGCGCCGACGCGATCGTGTCGATCCACGTGTCCTCTCGCATGTCCGAGACCTGCAAGGCGGCCAGCCGCGCGGCGGCGCAGATGCGGATTCCCATCCATATCGTGGATTCCGCGACATGCGGGATGAGCTTGGGTTATGCCGTGCTGGCGGCGGCCAGGGTGGCGGGCGCGGGCGGCAACCCGCGACGGGTGATCGACGCGGCGGTGAAGCGCTGCCGGGCCTCCTCCGAGCTGATCTATGTGGACACCCTGGAGTACTTGCGGCGCGGGGGAAAGATCGGTGCCGCGGCCGCGCTCGTCGGCAACGCCCTGTCGCTCAAGCCGGTGCTCACCGTGTATGAGGGCGAGATCGCGCCACAGGACAAGGGCTTCGGCTCGGAACGCGCGCTGCGCCGGATGGTCGAGACCGCGGTCTCCCGCGCCGGCGACGGAATGGTGGACATCGCGGTCGAGCACTTCGGCAACATCCCGCGCGCCACAACGATCCTGGACGAGCTGAAGCCGCGGCTGCCGCAGGCGCGCGAGGCCGTCATCACCGAGGTCTCGTCGGCGATCGGTGTGCACGTGGGCCCGGGAGCGGTCGGGATCACGGTGTCACGCGCCGAGTGACGAAGGTCACTCAGCGTCGATGACGTGCCCACGGCGGGTTCGTGTCAGTTCCTACTGTGGCGCAGGAATTTCCCGCACCTGGCCTCATCAGGCGCGATTCGCTCACACAGGGAGTACTCCTTTTATTCACCCGATCGAGGGAACCGCTCCCAGGTTCGGCCGATCTTGACCGGAAGTGGGTAGTCTCGCCGCCACGGAGTGGCTGCAACACCAGTCACACCAAGACGTTCCACTGACTTCAGTCCCCAGAAGCACTGGGCAGAGGACATGACCTCACCGCTCCACGACGCGCCAGAGCCCGCCAGACCGGCAGCCGACCATGCCAGGGCCCGGTCCAGGGTCGCGCGCAAGTGGGCGTACCTGATCAGCTCCACCGCCTACCTGCCGATGTCCCAGCCGGAGATCGACGCCGCGATGCGCGAGATGGTCGAGACCGTGTTCGACGCGGCGCTGAGCGAGCCGTTCGACCCGGAGAAGGTGCTGGGCGTGGGCGCCCGCCTGGTCCAGATGCGCTGCACCGGCCCGATGAGCCTGCGGCGGACGGTGGACGTGCTGGGCAAGGCGATGCTGACCGAGCACGAGCTGATCCGCCGCGACGGGCGGCACATCGACCGCGCCGTGCAGGTCCTGGGCGTGCTGACCAACGACTACACCGAGGCCGCCCGGCAGTTCGTGTTCAAGCAGCAGGAGGACCTCAAGGACGCGCTGCTGCGGGCGGGCGCGGACAAGCAGCGGCACTTGCGGGCCGCCGAGGCGCGCTTCGACGCGGTGATGGCGTCCAGCCCGGCCGGGATCGCGGTGCTGGACCTGCACGGGACGTTCCTGCGCACCAACGAGTCGCTGACCGTGATGCTCGATCGGACGGCCGATGAGCTGGCCGCGTTGACGTTCTACGACGTGGTCGACCCGGACGAGGTGCCGTTCATCCGTGCGGCGGCCAAGGACCTGGTGGACGGCTGGATGGAGCGGCTGCACCAGCAGCGGCGGCTGATCCGCAAGGACGGCGAGGCGGTGCGCGCGTCGGTGCGGCTGACCGTGCT
>CBIMJO010001699.1:0-2308 GCA_966244135.1 uncultured Actinocrispum sp.
CTCCCCCAGCGTGTCCACCAGCGGACGGCCGGTCACGGTGATCGCGTCCTTGTCGAGCAGGTCGGTGACCTCCCGCAGCACCGCCGCCAGGCCACCGGCCCGGTGCAGGTCCTCCATCAGGTACTCGCCGGCCGGTTGCAGGTTGACCAGCAACGGCACGTCGGAGCCGATCCGGTCGAAGTCCTCCAGCGACAACGGGACGCCCAGCCGCCCGGCGATCGCCAGCAGGTGCACCACCGCGTTCGTGGACCCGCCGATCGCGGCCAGCGCCACGATCGCGTTGCGGAACGAGCCTTCGGTGATCACCTGGCTCGGACGGCGGCCGGACGAGACCATCTCCACCGCGAGCCGCCCGGTCTCGTGCGCGCGGGCCAGCAGGCGGCTGT
Organism: uncultured Actinocrispum sp.; assembly: GCA_966244135.1. Lineage (GTDB taxonomy): Bacteria > Actinomycetota > Actinomycetes > Mycobacteriales > Pseudonocardiaceae > Kibdelosporangium. Next base: position 387 of record CBIMJO010001699.1, read on the forward strand.
CGGCGGCCGGAATGCCCGCAGTGCCAGGCAAAGTGGTGCCGAGCGCCTCAGCGACCAGGCCCATCGTGGACGCGGTGCCCATGGTGTTGCAGTGCCCGCGGCTGCGGATCATCGACGACTCGGATCCCAGGAACTCCTTCTCCGACAGGGTTCCGGCCCGGACCTCCTCGCTCAGCCGCCACACGTCGGTGCCGCAGCCCAGCGGTTTGCCCCGGAACGTGCCGGTCAGCATCGGGCCGCCGGGCACCACGACCGCGGGGATGTCCACCGAGGCGGCGGCCATCAACAGCGACGGAATCGTCTTGTCACACCCGCCGAGCAGCACCACGCCGTCGATCGGGTTGGCACGCAACATCTCCTCGGTGGCCATCGCGACCATGTTGCGCCACAGCATGGCCGTCGGCCGCATGTTGGTCTCACCGAGCGATACCACCGGCAGGTTCAGTGGCACCCCGCCCGCGGCCCAGATCCCCTGGCGGACACTCTCGGCGACCTCGTTCAGGTGGCTGTTGCACGGGGTGAGGTCGGAGGCCGAGTTGGCGATCGCGATCTGCGGCCGCCCGGTGAACGCGTCATCGGGGGCGCCGCGGCGCATCCAGGCCCGGTGGATGTAGGAGTTCCGGTCCTGCCCGGCGTACCACGCTGAACTGCGGAGCGACACGACTAGTCCTTTCCTGCCAAGGTATCGAAGTCCGGGAACCGCTCGGCGACGGGGCTTCCGGTGAAGCTGCCGACCCAGCCATCCTCCTCGTGGAAGAACCGGATGGCCACGAAGTCGGGCCGCGAGCCCATGTCGAACCAGTGCGTCGTGCCGGCGGGCACGCTCAGCAGGTCGCCTGCCTCGCACAGCACGGCATACACCCTGCCGTTAGCGTGCAGGTAGAAAACCCCGGCACCACGGGCGAAGAACCGGTCCTCGGCGTCGTCGTGGGTGTGCTCGGCCAGGAACTTCTGCCGGGCCTGCGCCGCCTTGGCCAGCCACTCCGGGTCGTCCGAGGGGTTCATCGACATCGCGTCGACCAGGATGTACCCCTCGGTGTCGATCACCTGCTTGACCTGCGGCGCGTACGCGGCCAGCACCTCGTCGGAGGTGGGCTGGGCGGGCAGGTCCAGCACGGGCCAGCGTTCGAACCGGACGCCGATCTGCTTGAGCTCGTCCGCGACCTCGTCCCCGTCGCGGGTGCGCACCAGGGCGGTGGCCGGATCGCCGTCCGCCCACACCGTCAGCAAAGTCATCATTGTCCCCTTTCCAGGGTGAACCTGAGCAGCCATTCCAGGCATTCGAGGCGGTGGCGGGCCTGCCGCAGGTCGTCGCCCCACACGTAGATGCCGTGCCGGGCCACGATCAACGCCGGGGTGTCGGCCCGGAAGCCGCGCTCGAACGCGTCCCCGAGCACCCGCATGTCCTGGGAGTTCGGCACGACCGGAACGGTCAGCACGTCGTCGTGGGCATTCCGGCCGAATCCCTTGAGCATCTCCAGGTCGCTCAGCGGCACCCCGTCCGGCCACCGCTCGGCCGCCAGTACCGGGGCCATCGCGTGCACGTGAACCACCGCACCGGCGCCCGCGACCGCGGCGATCCGCGCGTGCAGGCCCGCCTCCGCGGACGCTTTGCCGCCGCCGACCGCCTCTCCGGACGAGTCGACGACCACGAGGTCATGGGCGGTCAGCTCACCCTTGTCCAGGCCGCTCGCTGTGACCGCGAGCCGCAACGGGAACCGTTGCAGCGTCACTGAAAGGTTGCCGGAGGTGCCTCGCATCCAGCCCATCGCGGCATACCGGGCGGACTCGGTGGCGAGCTGCCGTCCCGCCTCAAGCACCGAGTGGGGCACCGAGTCGAGGGTCGCAACCGTCTGATGTGGACCGACGTCGGCGTCGGCGAACGGCTCCCCCGGGCGCGCCACGCCCATGGTCTGCCAGCC
>CBIMJO010001700.1:0-2302 GCA_966244135.1 uncultured Actinocrispum sp.
CAGCCACCTCACCACACAGCCAGGAGGACTCGCGGGTTATTCAGCACACTCCTAGTCGACCTGCGCGACGACCACCGCGGTCTTGAACGCCCAGCGGGCCAAGGCGAGTTGCGCGTCCTCGTTGAGGACGACCTTCGAACCTTGGGCGTTGAACATGGCCTCCGGCAGTGGCTGGGCGGCGGTCTCCATGCGGCTCATCCACTGGTTGTTGCAGGTGTAGCAGACGATCTTGGGGGTCTTGGTGAACGGGCCGCCCTTCTGGAGGATCGGCTGGCTGCCGTGACGGGGGACGATCTCGCGGACGCCTGTTCCGGTGTAGCCGAGGGTGCGCAGCCATTTGCCGTAGATGTGTTCCTCGGTCAGCGGGCCGGACGTCCCACAGAACAGGCAGGTCCGCTGCTGTGGCGGTTGGCGCTTCGAGGGCTGCTTCTGGTTCATCGTGCTGTCCAGAGTGGACGCGAGCATGCCGGATGGCCCCCGCGCGACGGGCGCTGCCTGTCGTGCCAGAAGTCGCTATGCGAGGTGAGACCGGGGAGCAGCTCCCAGGGAGGCGTTGGCGGGCCATCGTCGTGTGCCGCATCCCACATGCCCTGGATGAGCGCGAGTCCGTCGACGTCGGGCGAGTCGACCAGCTTCTCGATGGCGAGCGTTGTCGATCATGGCCAAGGCGTCCCGTTCGCCGACGTCGGCGGGCTGAAGAACACTGCCGTCCTGGTAGCCGACATAGAGCGCACGCATCTTCGTCCGATGATCGGCCGAGGCCGCTCCCAGGTCGCCGATTGCCTGCCCTGGAAACAGATGTCACTCAGGATCAGCGAACCGAGTCCCGGCACAGGCGTTCCTTCACCTGCGTCGGTAGTACGCGGTGTCCCCACAGCAGCTGCGCGACGTCAGCGTGCAAGACGTCTCTTGACACACCGCTGGCTACACCGCGCAGTTCCTTCCAGGCCCGCACCGCGGCAAGCGATTTGAGCTGGGTGTTGCTCTGGCGCACGTAGTCCATGCTCAGCATGCCCGTGGACTTCTGTTCACTCATGGCCTCGACGGTCATCCAGAGCGGACTCCACAGCCACGCGGCGTCGGCTCGGCCTTTGCCTAGCGGCTTGAATGACTCCGCGCCAAGGAACTGCGCAGGGCGGCGGGTGAGACATCGTTGGTCGAGGCCAGTGCGGATCCCAGTCTTGTTGCCAGGCGTAGATCCACGCTCGGACCTCGCGTGCGGTGCTCGCTGCCAACTCGGCCACGTTCGGCTGCGGGACGCGGGTGGCTTCGCGGGCGCAGCTTCGCCAGCTCCGGCTCGGCGTCTTCCTGCCAGATCTCGTCTTGGGTCAGTGCGCTCTCGGCAAGGTAGAGCAGGTCATCGGTTGGTTCCTGGCTCTGTTCGAAGCCGAAGGCGATCTCCGCCTGCGACTCGACCGGCAGCGACTCCGCAACCTCGTCGCGCGACAAGAACCGCAGGATGTCCTCGCCGGTCACCACAACGACGGCCCAGTGCGGATTCACCGCGCGATCGACGGGCGCAGGACGTAACCGAAGCCGCGGACGGTGTGCAGCAGCGGTGGTGGGCCGAGCTTGCGGCGTAGTTGGGCGATGAGGACGTCAAGCACGTTCGAGGTAGGTGGCACCAGCTCGTCCCAGGCCGCGGCGGTCAGGTCGGTCCGGCGCACCGGGTCGTCGGTGGCCATGAGTCGTTGAAGGACGACGAACTCCTTGGCGGTCAACATAAGCAGGACGCCGCCGCGGCGCACTTCGTGCCGTGCCGGGTCCAGTTCGAGGTCCGCACGGCGCAGTACCGGTGTGGACACCGGCAGGCCGCCGCGCCGGCACAGGCTTCGCACCCGGGCGATCAGTTCGGGCACGGCGAACGGTTTGACGAGGTAGTCGTCGCTCCAGGCCAGCCCCTCGATCCTGTCGGCCACGGTGTCACGGGCGGTCAGGAACAGCACCGGCAGCGGCCAGCCGCTCGTGCGCCGCCGTTCGACGTACCGCAGGGCGTCGCCGGAGGGCAGCATGCGGTCGAACACCGCGCAGTCGTAGTCGTTGACGCTCAACGCCTCGTCGGCCGCGGGCAGGTCGGTCGCGACGTCCACGGCGAAGCCGGACCCGCGCAGCGCCGCCTCGAGGGCGACCCGGAGGTTCTCGTCATCCTCGGTGACCAGCACGCGCACCCCCGGAACGTTAGCGGTCGGGGGCCGGCGGCGTCGTGCATTCAATGAGCCACAATACGACAGCGGCGGCCCGGACAATTAGCAGGGCCATCTCGGAAAATCGCGGTCGGCGAAGCGGACGCTATAGTACGCGC
>CBIMJO010001701.1:0-2298 GCA_966244135.1 uncultured Actinocrispum sp.
CGAATGACCGTCGCCGACCTTCAGCATGCCTGACTCGTGTGACTCGCCCGTTGGACAATGCCCGTCGTCGGATGTACTCGCCATACAGCCATCATCGCGCACCGGGTTTGCCGGTCAGTGCAGAGTGCTGCCGCTCCTCCGACCGCCTGGATGTTCCGCAAGCAGACCGTGCACGACGTCGCCCTCACCGGCGGCGACGGATTCGCCTGCACAGCACAGAAACCAGGAGTTCGAACTGGGCGAACAGGTGTGACGTCAGACGGCTTCCAGCACGAAGAACAGGAAACCCAGGAAAGCGCCGGATGGGAACTTCGCCAGTTCATCGGCGAACAGTTCGCGGGCTTCCGGCGCCGGGGGCGGTTCGCTGATCACCGCTGTGCGGAACCCGGCCGCGGTAAAGGAATCGGTCATCGCGTGCAGCGGCCGGTGCCAGTAGGTGAGCACAGCGTTCTGGCCGTTGAAGGAGTACTCCTCGGAATGCTTGCGGACCGCGAAATAATCGGCGTCGGGATAGACCAGCTTGTAGATCATGGGGTGGTTGACCACCACGATCAGCCGGCCGCCGGGCTTCAACACCCGCCGCAACTCGGCCAACGGCCCGGTCCAGTCCTCCAAGTAGTGCAGCACCAAGGCCGCAACCACATCGTCGAACACCCCATCCGGATACGGCAGCGGACCAAGGATGTCGGCGACCCGCAGGTCCGCGTCCGCGCCGAGCCGCTTCCGGGCCAGCTCCACCATCTTGCTGCTGGAGTCGAACCCGGCCACGATCGCGCCCCGCTCGCGCAGCCCCACGGTCACCGTGCCGGCACCACACCCAGCGTCGAGAATCCGCCGCCCGGCCACATCCCCGGCCAGGTTCAGGATCGCCGGCCGCGCATAGTAGGCGTTGATCAGGCTGGTCTCGTTCTCGGCCGCATATGCCTCCGCGAAGCTGTCGTAGTCGTTTTCCACAGCCTCATCGGCACTCTCGGGAAGAACAGGCATGCAGCCCATCGTGGCACAGCCGGCCTGTCCCCCGCCGGGCCACGCTGCTCAGCCCTGGTTCCTTCGCCCAGAACGGCTTGGGCGTGACCGCCGTCACCGGCGTCATGCTTGACGAACAGAATGGGCTCGCGGCGCTCGAAAACCGCCAGCGTGTGGATGCAGGTGGTTCGCATCAGCCAGTGCCGCATCCACCAAGCCCGCCGATCGCGTTGCATGACCTGGTCGGTGACCCACCAGATGAACGGCAGGTCCTCATGGGCGCGTGCCTTGTCCGCGGTCAGATCCGGGCCGCCCTCCGGCACGCGTTCGAACGGATCATCGGTCAGTGAGAACGCATGCCCATCCCCGTTTTCGAAGATGACAGCACGGAAGGTCCCGCCGCCGGGGTTCCCGGCACCGATCCCGACTGACGGACGAGCGACATGCGGGTCAGCCCCGGTGGTCCAGCCCAGCAGCAACTCGTGGGCCAACTCAGGCTCGTCAGGCACCGCGCTCCCATGAAAGATCAACCCGCAGTACCCGATGACGTCGGCCGTGTCCTTCCGTTCCACCGCAAGAATCCCTGACCCGAAGTCTCACGCTCCACGCGCACCTCTGAGGCGATGTCCTGCACAGTCGGCCGGCCCTCGGGACTTATCCGCCGATGTGGCGGCACCCGTGCGGCTGTCTATGTGGCGAGTCGTGGGTTTCTTCGGTGGACATAGGAGCGGGTTGCCGCGGGTGCGGGCTGGAATCGGGTGATGGGTTCACTGGCCGCAGAATGCGATGTGGTTGATGGCGAGGAGTTTGGGCAGGGAGGTGTTCTGGTCGTCGAATGCGGTGGTGTTGACCGAGATCACGAGGCTTCGCCGGCGGTCGCGGCTGCTGAAGGCCATACCGGCATAGCCGACGATGCCGGCGCCGTGACCGTAGAGGGTCTGCCCGCCACATTCCGGTGGTAGTTGCAGGGTCATGATGCCCAGCCCGTAGCCGGCGATACCGCCCAGCGTTCCGCCGGGGTAGGGGCGCAGCATCTGGTCGAGGAACTCGGCCGGGAGCAGCCGTCCGCCGAGCAGGGCGGCGAGGAAGGTGTGCAGGTCCCGCGCGGAGGAGATCATGTTCCCGGCCGCGTCCGCCCACGAGGGGTTGTACTCGGTGAGGTCGAACAGGACAGGGTGGTTGTCGCGGTTGATGGTGATGTAGCCGTGGGCGTGCGGGCCGTGGATGTGGGGGTCGTCGCCCGGCACGCTGGTGTCGGTGAGGTGCAACGGCTGGAGAACTCTGGTGCGGACTTCGTCACCCCAGGCGTGCCCGGTCACCACGTTGATCAGC
>CBIMJO010001702.1:0-2294 GCA_966244135.1 uncultured Actinocrispum sp.
GATCGTTGCCAGCTCAGGCGGGGTATCCGGGTCGCTGCGTAATTTTTTGCGTAGATAGTCGCGGAAATGGCGATAGGCGGCCGCCAGCGCGGTGGTCTCCTCAGGGCCGGGCGCATGGTCGAACATGGGTGGGAGTTCTTCCTCAGGGAACGAGCCGAGGAACCACTCCCACATGATAGCTGCGAGGCCGTAAACGTCGGCCTTCTCGTCCTCCACGGTGTTGGATCTGTCGTCCGCCAGGACGAAGGCGAGACGTTCGGGCGGGGCGTACACCATCGAGCTGCCGCTGTGCTTGATGAACAGTTCCCTCAACTCCGCCTGGTCCACCTGAGCGTCGAAGGTCTGCAGGAACAGGTCGGCCACCAGCGCGCTGAGTTCGAATCTCGCGAATCGGTACTCCGGGCCGTCATAAACGTCCATTGCCGCCGGACTAAGGCTGCGGTGGGTCATTCCCAGGCCGTGTAGAGTGGAGAGCCCGTCGGCCAGTGATCGAAACTTCCGGACAGCGTTCCCTTTTTGTGACCTGAAATGTGTAACGTCTTGGCTGCCGGCATTTCTACGGGTGCCCCGGGTGACGACGAACGCCATTCCGCCGGACTCGATGCCGGCGATGGTGGTTTGTTCAGGCGAGAGGTAGCCGCCGTCGAGCACCTCGGGCAACGTAGGGTGGGCCGACCCGGCGATCCGCAGCAGTGCACGGATGTCCTGCTCCCACATAAGGCCGCCGAGTTCGCCGATCCCGAGGAATACCTGCACGTCAACCCGCATGTCATCGCGGTCGAGCAGCTGTAGGCGGTAAAGCCGCCCCGGCAGCAGTGGCTCCACCTCCAGCGGCTCGTCGTCCAGCGGGGTGTATGGGCCGAATTCGGCGGTGGCACCGGAGCACAGGAAGTGCTCGACGAGCCGGAGCGCCATGCCAGCTGATTCCGGGTCACCTGATATCGCGGATCCACCATTCACCAGCGCCAGCGTACGCGCGGATCTGGAGAAAGGAGATGGCCTTCGGATAAGGCCACCTGAACGGCCGACTGAGTTCATGCTGAGTGGGCGCGGAAGAGTTGTCTCAGAACTCGGTGGCCAGCGCAATGAAGTCTCAGACGGACTGACACACGATGGTCCTCATCGGGTCGAGCGCAGCGCGAGACCCACTTCGAAAGGAATTACGATGAGCGACCTCGATTTCACTCGCCGCGAACGGGCCATCGAAGGCAACGTGTTCGTCGCCTGCCCCTACGGCCCCCGCGACGGATTCGACCACGACGAGTTCTACCTGAAGGCCCTCGCGCCGGTGATCACGGGCGTCGGGATGACGCCCGTGCGCGCCGACTCGATCTACGGGCCCCAGACGATCATGGGCACGGTGTACCGCGGCGTCGAGCAGGCCGAGGTGGTGATCATCGACTTCACAGGCCGCAACGCCAACGTGGCGATGGAGTTCATGATGGCCGCGATGATCGGCAAGCGGATGATCTACCTGACGCAGGATCTGGACGACATCCCGAGCGACATCCGCGGCCGCGTGCGCGTCATCAAGTACAGCGACCACTACGCGGCGATCGACCAGATGAAGGTCGACCTCAGCATGCAGCTCGCCGCCATCCGGGCCGAGCACAGCGTCGAGATGGCGCTGCTGCCGATGGCCTCCGGCGGTACCGACCCGGTCCAGGCACGGGTGGTCACGGTCACCAAGGACTTCGTGGTGGTCGAGGCGGTGGACGGCCGTCGCGGTGTGCTTGGCAACGCTGACGTGGACTACCAGCGGATCGTCCCCGACATGGGTCGGCTCTTCTCGATCGGCGACCCGCTCAGCGGGGCGTTCGAGGTGGACATCTCCGGCGGGGTGAAGTACACGCTGCTGTCCGGTTCGACGAACCCGTGGCACCAGCTCAGCGTGGATTTCCCTGTCGGGCGGAAATTCACCGGCGTCGTGCAGCGCCGTTCGGAGAAGCTCGGCGCGTTCGTGCTCCTGGACCACGGCATCTCGGGCCTCGTGCACACCTCGCTGCTCGGTGGTCGACACCTCGCGGTCGGCGACGAGGTGGAGGTGATGGTGACGCGCATGGAGAAGGACAAGCGGCTCATCGCGCTACAGCCGCTGCGGATGCCAGCCTCTCCAGCGAACAGCTTCGTGCCCGCACAGCGAACCTCGGCTGAGAGCGGATTCGTCAAGGGCCAGCGGCTGGAGGGCGAGGTCACGCGTGCGCTGCCCGAAGGCAAGGGAGGATACGTCCTGCTGCGCCTGCCTGACCGCTCCCGGCCGGTCATGCTGCACTGCACGGCCATGACCGCGGGCA
>CBIMJO010001703.1:0-2293 GCA_966244135.1 uncultured Actinocrispum sp.
CTTCTTCCAGTACTGATCGGTCCAGTACCGGATCGCTCGGTACTGAGCGGTCCGGTACTGGTCGGGTTCTGTTGCGCGCGCAGCCGTTCCGGCCGCGGGGCCGTGTGCCCGGACCCGCGACTGGCCACCGTGGCGCACGTCCGGCGTCCGATCGCCGTAGGCTCGCCGTGTGATGCCAGAGGCGCTGCTTGGGGCTGTGCTCGCCAGCGGTCAGGACACTGACCCGGTCGGCGAGTCGATCCTGGACGCCGCGTTCGAGGAGTTCCTGGCGTACGGCCTGCGGCGCACGAACGTCGACGCGGTGGCACGCCGCGCGGGAGTGTCCCGGGCGACGCTCTATCGCCGGTTCGACAACAAGGATGTGCTTGTTCAAGCCGTCCTGATCAGGGAATGCCGCCGGTTCTTCGGCAGTATCGCCGCCGCGGTGGAAGGACTGCCAACAGCGCGGGAACGTCTTGTCGAAGGTTTCGTGGTGGGCATTCGGTACGCGCGCCGTGACCCATTGCTGACAAGGCTGCTCTCCAGTGACCCCGAAGCGTTGTTGCCGTATCTCACCGTTGAGGGTGGTCTGGTCGTCGCCGTGGCGCGTGATTTCCTGGTCACGCAGGGAGAAGGCCTTCCTGGCGGTGACAAGCCCGTTGCCGGGCGGGATCCGGCCGGTGTCGCGGAACTGTTCGTCCGGCTGGCCATCTCGTTCACGCTTACGCCATCCAGCTGTATTCCGCTGGACACCGACGAGGACGTTCGCGCATTCGCGAGAAGTTACTTGGCGGTATTGATGGGACACGAGAGTGGCGCACCTTAAATGTGACGCTCTTACTGGGAAGTAGCCACCAAGATGTGGCCATGGGTGGAGTTTCCGCAGGGGTGAAAGTGTCTCGGCTTCGCCAGGCCACGGCGATCGCCGGTGCCCGGATGATCGGGTTCGGGGCCTATCAACCGTCCACAGTGGTCACGAGCGAGGAGACCGCGCAACGGTTCGGGCGTACGGGCGAGTGGGTGCGGGGGCGCACCGGGATCGTGTCGCTGCGCAAGGCCGAGACCGAGACCGTGCACGAGATGGCCGTCGCCGCCGGCCGCCAGGCCCTCGAGAACTGCGGCCTGTCCGCGGAGGACATCAGCCTGGTGATCGTGGCCAGCTGCAGCGCCGAGAAGCCGATGCCCGACGTCGCCTCGGGCGTCGCGCACGCCCTGGGCGCGGTCACCGCGGGCGCCTTCGACCTGAACGCCGCCTGCGCGGGGTTCTGCTACGCCTTGACCGTCGCCGCCGACGTGGTGCGCAACGGCTCGGCCAAGTACGTGCTCGTCGTGGGGACCGAGCGGATGACCGCCTGGGTCGACCCGATGGACCTCGGCACGTCGATCATCTTCGGCGACGGCGCGGGCGCGGCCATCGTCGGCCCGTCGGCGACCCCCGGCATCGGCCCGGTGGTGTGGGGCAGCGACGGCCAGGGCGCGGACCTCATCCGCATCCCCGACTTCACGCACGGCATGCACATGGAGGGCCAGGCGGTGTTCCGCTGGGCCACCACCGAGCTGCACCCCGTGGCCCTCCAGGCCTGCGAACGCGCCGGTGTCCACCCCGCCGACCTCGCCGCGATCGTCCCCCACCAGGCCAACCTCCGCATCATCCACGCGATGGCCAAGAAGATCGGCGCCCCCCAAGCCGTCGTCGCCCAGGACGTCGTGCAGTCCGGGAACACCTCCGCCGCGTCGATTCCCCTTGCCCTGCAACGCCTCGCCGAGGCCAAGGCGACCGAACCCGGTTCCCTCGCGCTGTTGATCGGCTTCGGCGCCGGCCTCAGCTACGCGGCACAGGTCGTCACCCTGCCCTGAATGCGAGGTCAGACGGCTGGTCGGCGAAATGCACCCAGCCAAGATGTTGCCGGCCGGCCAGCCGGATCGTCACCGTCGCCGCGTAGTCCAGGTCGTTGATCCCCTGATAGCCGTGCCGGATCACGGACTGGTGAATGGTGTCCGAAACGACGAGCACGAGTGGGTCGGCCGAGCGGCTCAGGTGTGAGCGGACCTCGGGCGCGTCGAGCAATCGGACGGTGAGATCGATGTCCTCGCCGTAGCAGCCGTGGTCGTCATAGTGCACCTCACCAGCGTGCAACGCGGTCCGCAACCGCAGCGACCGATCCGGTCTCCGCTGGTTGTGTTCGGCGACCGCCCGGCTCAGTGTGGGCATGAGACCCCTGAGCAGCAACGTCTTCGGCGCATCGTCCACGGGATGGATCATGGCGAGGATCCCGTCGCCGTCCCACATGAAGTTGCCGAGGCGGAAGTCGCC
>CBIMJO010001704.1:0-2292 GCA_966244135.1 uncultured Actinocrispum sp.
TCGCGCTCACGGGTGATCTGGAGGCCGTCCGGGGCGTCCGCGTCGTCGACGAACTCCCAGTACGCCTCGTCCAGCACGACGAGCACGTTCTCCGGGACCGCGTCCAGGAACCGGGTCAGCTCGGCCTTGCGGATCAGCGTGCCGGTCGGGTTGTTCGGCGTGCAGACGAAGATCAGCTTCGTCGACGGGGTGACGGCGGCGGCCATCGCGTCCAGGTCGAGCGCGTGCTGGTCGGTCAGGGGCACGCGGATCTGCTGCGCGCCAACGACTTGGGTAACGATCGGATATGCCTCGAATGAACGCCAGGCGAACAGCACGCCGTCGGCCGGGCCGCACATCGCCTGGATCAGCTGCTGGCACAGGCTGACCGAACCGCAACCGACCGCGATGTGCTCGGCCGGCTCTCCGAGCTTCGCCGACAGCCGCGTGGTCAGCTCGCCGCAGCCCATGTCCGGGTAGCGGTGCACGTCGGCGGCCGCTTCCGCGATCGCCCTGGCCACACTGGGCAGCGGGCCGCCGGTCACCTCGTTGCTGGCGAGCTTGATCGCGCCGGGAACCGACCGGCCGGGCACATAGGACGGCAACGTCGCCAGGTCGGGCCGGGTCTGGACGTTGCTCAGTTCGCTGTCACGCACCCCCGCACGGTAACCCGCCGGGAGGCACACACGCGCCAGGGATTGGACGGGAATTCCGTATTCCGGGTACAGCGCGGACGGACTATCGTGAACGCCTCGTTCGTTTGGTCACGTTGACTTACGTTCACCCCCGGATGATTGGGTGGGACCATGACCGAAACACGCACCGAGACGTTCGAGCTGCCCGGCGGCAGGGCGCTGACCCTGACCATCGCCGAGCCGGAACGCGTGGTCCGCGGCGGCATCGTCGTCCTGCATGAGGCCTGTGGCGTGACCGACGGAGTGCGCCTGCTGGCAAGCGCGTTCGCGGCCGAGGGCTGGCTCACCGTCGCCCCGCACCTCTACCGGGAGGACGAGGTCACACGGCTGTCCGGCGACTCGGTGCTGGCCGACACCGACGTGGCGTTCGCTTTCCTTGCGCAGCGCGGGATCGCGCCGGACCTGATGGGCGTGGTCGGATTCGACCTCGGCGGGGCGATCGCGATGATCGTGGCCGGGGAGCGCACCATCGGCGCCGCGGTGAGCATCGCGGCCGGTGGCATCATCAACCCGGTCTCGCCCGCGCTGCCGGCGTTGATCGAGATCGCGAGCGAGCTGAAGTGCCCCTGGCTGGGCCTGTACGGCGACCAGGACGACGAGATCGACTCGTCCGAAGTGGAGAAGCTGCGGGACGCGGTGATCGAGTCCGGAATGGCCACGAACGTGGTCCGTTTCGCCGAGGCCGACCACCGGTTCGACTCGGCGCCCGAAGCAGCGTACGAGTCCTGGCAGCGCACGCTCAACTGGTTCGACGCGCATCTGCGGTAGCCGTCTCACTTTGTTGTCAGGGGCATGCCCGTGGGTTAGAACGGGGGCATGACATCGCCGTCGCCAGAGGCCCCCGAGCTGCTGTGGCAGCCCGATCCCGCGCACGTCGCGGACACCCGGATCGCCGGGTTCCGCGCGTGGCTCGCTGCGAACCGCGGGCTGGACCTGCCGGACTACGCGGCCCTGTGGGAATGGTCGACGACGGACCTCGGCGGGTTCTGGGGTGCGGTGGCGGAGTACCTGGGTGTGATCTTCCACTCGCCGCCCTCGGCGGTGCTGGGGTCGGCGGCGATGCCTGGGGCCTCGTGGTTCCCGGGCGCGACTTTGAACTACGCCGAGCAGGCGTTGACCGGACAGGCGGACGACGACCTCGCGGTGATCTTCCACCGCGAGGACGGCGTCGCCTCGTTCCTCACGTACGGGCAGCTGCGGTCGCAGGTGGCGGCCTTCCGGGCCGCGCTGGTGTCGTTGGGCGTGCAGCGGGGTGACCGGGTGGTCGCGCTGGCGCCGAACTGCCCGCAGACCCTGGTGGCGTTCCTGGCCGCGGCTTCACTGGGGGCGACCTGGTCGTCGTGTTCGCCGGACTTCGGGCCGCGGGCGGTGTCCGACCGGTTCACCCAGATCGAGCCGACGGTGTTCATCGCGGTGGACGGGTATGTCTACGGTGGACGGTCGTTCGACATCCGGCCGACGGTCGACGAGTTGCGTGGGCAGCTGACCGAGCTGCGGGCGACCGTGCTCATCGACTACCTCGGCAACGGCGCCACGCTGGACGGTTCCGTGTCGTGGGATTCACTGCTGGCGTCGCATTCCGGTGCTTCTCTGGAGTTCGAGCCGGTGCCGTTCGACC
>CBIMJO010001705.1:0-2291 GCA_966244135.1 uncultured Actinocrispum sp.
GGTCGGGTCGGCGCCGAACCACTGCACGTTCAGGGCCACGGGCTCGACATGTGGGTCGGCCACGCGCTCGGTGTCTATCAGGTCGATCACGGTCCACGGGGCGTTGCCCGCGGTGAGCCGGATCGTGTTGCCGGCACGGTAGGTGCGGTCCAGCTTGAGGCGTTGCTCGTCGTAGAAGTGGGTGGGGCGGAAGGGTTTCGGGAACGCCGGGGTGGGTGTGGTGGCGGCCGGGACGCACCCGCACTCGGTGACCCACCAGTCGGGGTGCAGCAGTTCGGCGTTGGGGTCGTTGGTGAACGGGTACTGGTTGTAGAGCCAGGCGTACTGCGAGGTGAGGGTCATCGTGGCCTTGCGCTTGCCGTTGACCGCCACGTCGAGGGGCGCGGTGATGCCGCCGCCGTTCGGGGCGTCCGGCAGGCTGTAGCGGACCGTGATCGCGTTGGCCGCGCTGGGCAGGGTGAACTCCACGTACTGGCCCGGCGTCAGCTTCACGGCTTTGCGGCCGGAAGCCTCGCTGGCCAGGGTGTAGGCGGTGCGGTCCGGGCCGATCGCCGCGCCGGTGGTGGCGGCGTTCTCGGCTTCCTGTTCGGCGAACCCGACGTTCGCGCCCCGGCCCGCGACGAGGGCGGGGTCCAGGGCCGCGCGCGTGACCACCGGTGCGCTCGGAGCCGCGGTCGCGGACGCTGTCACCAGGGAGAGACCGGTCATGGCCGCCGCCGCGACCGCCAACCACCGCGTCATCGGGAGTCTCGTTTCTCTGAGGCCACAGGGTGAGGCGACTTTAGGCCGCCATCACTGATCGAACAAGATGCTGTGCTACTTATTCGACCGTTCGCCTCAGAGTTGCGTGTTCTTGCCAGATGTTTGCAGGCTAGGAGTCGTCCTGACGTCGGATCAGCAGCCGGACGAGGTAGCAGCCGGCCAGGAACAGGCACTGGTTCGCGGTCGGCGCGGGCCCGGACAGCACCGCGTCCCACCCCACCAGCAGAAGCAGCCCGTGGACGCCGATCACGATGTACGCACCGCGCAGCGCCCATACCAGCACAGGCGGCCACTTCGGCCGCTCGATCTCACGTTGACTCACTGGACTTCCCGTCGCTCCCCCGCCGGATGACGGGCGTGCTGGAAAAGAATGCACATACCCAGGTTCCCGGCGGGTCAAACGGGTGTCCACAGAGGACGAATCAGCGCCGCAGCGCGCCTGGAACCCGCAGGTCAAGGGCGGCAAGGAAACGGGACGTCTTGATCTCGATGGACGCGGCCGCGGCGTCCTGTCCCGCTTTGGCCCGGTCCAACGGTTCGGTCAGGTACTCCGCTAGCTTCTGCCGCGTGTCGTCGATCCCATCGGCGCTCCCCCGCGCCCGTGCCCACCAGCCGGCGAGCCCGTCGGCCGCATCCCGGCCGGCGGCGCCGAGGTGGACCACGCCGTCCGGTTCCGGCCCGTGGGCTACCGTCGCGATGTCGTGGACGTCCAGGTCCCGTTCTCGTATAACAACGTCCCGGAGAAGGCCATGCAGCCCGGCTACCCGTCCCCGGCCTCGCCAAACGCCGACCGTCCTGATCGGACAGAGCCGGGTCGGGCGGCGGACACGGATCAGGCCGCCTGCTGCAGTGCAGACGGCCTGATCACAGCGCGGTAGTACTACGCGAGGGTGAGGCCGTAGGCCTGCAGCTCCAGGGTGAGCGGGTAGAAGTAGCTCGTCACGGTGTCACCGCCGGAGAGGGTGCCCAGGCCGATGTTGCCGTCGTAGGCGGGGCCGCCCGAGTCGCCGTGGTCGGTGTGCGCGGTGGTGCCGAACTCGTGGTTGAGCACGCCCACGTCGAAGTTCACCGACTGGTCGACCGAGGTGACCTCACCGCTGCCGCCACCGGTGGTGGAGCCCATCTTCTGGATCTGCTCGCCGACGAACGGCTCGCGCGCGGTGGTGATCTCCTGGCCGGTGTTGATCTCGCCGGGGCCGGTGCCGTTGGGCCGGGTCAACAAACCCGAGTCGGCGTCCGGGCAGTCGCTCTCGACGACCTTGGCGCCGGACACGTCGCCGCCGGACCAGGTGCCGCCGAGGTTGGTGCAGTGCCCGGCGGTCAGCAGGAACGGCTGGCCGCCGCGGGTGACGTTGAAGCCGAGTGAACAGCGGCCCTGGCTGTTCTGGATGGCGTCACCGCCGGCGATGTGCAATTCCAGTTTGCCGGTCTTGCGTTCGACGCGGACCTGGTCGCCGTATTTCGCGGCGGCCGCGTTCACCGTGTCTACAGTGGACTTGGTGGCCGCCGAGTAAATCGTGACGACGACC
>CBIMJO010001706.1:0-2281 GCA_966244135.1 uncultured Actinocrispum sp.
GCGCAGCGACACGGTGGGGGACCAGCCCGTCCACTCGATGGCCCGGCGGTTGTCCTCGATAGCGTTGGGGGACTGGAAGAATCCGCCCCGGCACAGCGAGGTGACCGTGAGGCCGGCGTCGCGGACGAGCTTGGCGGTCTGCTCGATCCCATGGGCCGCAACGGGATCACGCCAGAGCCCGATGCCGGAGATCCCGGCCTGGACACAGCCCTCGACGACCTCGGGGACCGTCCACTGTGTCGTGGTCGCCTGGTTGAGGCTCAGCCGCGCTGTCATGCCGACACCTCAAGGAATGCGCGCATCCGATGCTCGGCCAGGTCGGGGTCGGGCAGCAGGTTCGCCGCGTCGGCCAACAGGAACAGCTGAACCAGGTGCGGGACCGTGCGCGCGTTCTCCAGGCCGCCGACCATCTTGAAGTGTGACTGGTGGCCCGCGAGCCAGGCCAGGAACACGATCCCGGTCTTATAGTAGTAGGTCGGTGCACCGAAGATGTGCCGGGACAACGGAACCGTGGGCGCGAAGATCGCGTTGTACGTGTCCAGATCGCCCTTGTCCAGTGCGGTCACAGCCGCTGAGGCCGCGGGGGCGATGGCGTCGAAGATCCCCAGCAGAGCGTCGCTGTACCCGGAGGAGTCGCCCTGGATCAGCTCTGGGTAATGGAAATCGTCGCCGGTGTAGCAGCGGACGCCGGAAGGCAGTGAACGCCGCAGGGCCACCTCGCGACCGGCGTCCAGCAATGAGATCTTGACCCCGTCGACCTTGCCCGCGTTCGCTTTGATGATCTCCAGGAACACGGCCGTGGCCGCGTCCAAATCGGACGAACCCCAGTACCCCGCCAGCGCCGGGTCGAACATCGGCCCGAGCCAGTGCAGGATCACCGGTTTCGAGGTCTGCGCGAGCAGCGAACCGTAGACGTGGTGGTAGTCATCGGGGCTGGACGCCGACGCGGCCAGCGCCCGGGACGCCATCAGGATCACCTGGCCGCCGGTGGCCTCCACCACGGCGACCTGTTCCTCATACGCGGCAAGGACATCGGCCACCGAATGGTCCACACCGGACAGCTGGTCCGTGCCCGCCCCGCAGGCGAACGGACCGGCCGCCTCGGCGCCGGTCCGCCGGATCAGCTCCTGGGTGGCCGTCCAGTCCAGGCCCATCCCGCGCTGCGCGGTGTCCATCGCCTCGGCGATCCCGAAGCCGTAGCGCCACAGGTGGTGCCGGTATGCCATGGTGGCGTCCCAGTCCACCGCGGCCGGTTGCCCAGGGGTGTTGTCGCCCAACGGGTCCGCGACGACGTGCGCGGCCGCGAACAGCTTGCGCGACGCCGGCGCGGGACCCGGGGGATAACCGCCCGCGGACGACACCCGGTAGGTCTGTCCATTGGGGAGGGTGATCACGGCAGCTCCAGCTCCGGCACTTCCAGGCGGCGCCCCTCACGCGAGGACCGCAGACCGAGCTCCGCCAGCTGAACTCCGCGGGCACCGGCCAGCAGGTCCCAGTGCCACGGCGTGTCCAGCACGACGTGCTTGAGGAACAGCTCCCACTGGGTCTTGAAGCCGTTGTCGAACTCGGTGTTGTCCGGGACCTCCTGCCACTGCGAGCGGAAGTCGTGCGCGGCGGGCAGGTCCGGGTTCCACACAGGCATCGGGGTGGCGGACCGATGCTGTGCCCGGCAGCGGCGCAGGCCGGCGACCGCGCTGCCCTCCGTGCCGTCCACTTGGAACTCCACCAGCTCGTCCCGGAACACCCGGGTGGCCCAGGAGGAGTTGATCTGGGCGACGATCCCGCCGTCCAGCTCGAAGATCCCGTACGCGGCGTCGTCGGCGGTGGCGTCGTACCACTCGCCCTGCTCGTCCACGCGGCGCGGAATGTGCGTCGCCGCAAGGGCTTGCACCGAGACGGGCCTGCCGAAGACGTGGTCGAGCACGTACTGCCAGTGGCAGAACATATCCAGCACTATCCCGCCGTCGTCCTCGGCCCGGTAGTTCCAGGACGGCCGGTTGATCGGCTGCCAGTCGCCCTCGAACACCCAGTAGCCGAACTCGCCGCGCACGGACAGGATCCGGCCGAAGAAACCGCCGTCCACCAACCGTTTCAGCTTCAGCAGGCCGGGCAGGAAGATCTTGTCCTGCACCACGCCGTTCTTCACGCCCGCCTCGGTCGCCAGGCGGGCCAGCTCCAGCGCGGTGGCCAGGTCCGGCGCGGTCGGCTTCTCGCAGTAGATGTGCTTGCCGGCCGCGATCGCCTGGCGCACGGTCTTGTCCCGCTCGCCGGTGACCAGCGA
>CBIMJO010001707.1:0-2277 GCA_966244135.1 uncultured Actinocrispum sp.
ACGAGCCGGGGCCCGCAGGAGATCATCGTCGGCGTCACCGACCTGACCGACGCCACCTGGCAACCCATTGGCAAGCAACGCAATGTGCCCGACAAGGGCATCTTCTACACGTCCACCTCGGGCATCTGGCAGACTGTTTGGCTGGAACCCGTGGCCGCCAGCAACATCACGCAGCTCGACCAGACGCCGAAGCTCGCCGACTCCACACTCCGCGTGACTCCAAGGATCAGTGGCGACACCGCTGGCCTGTCGGTCGAAGCCGTTGCCTACGACCGGAACCGGGTGGTCGGCCGGGCGACCGGCGCACCAGGCGCCGAGCTGAAGGTCCCGGTGCCGAACGCGAAACTGTGGACGCCGGACTCGCCGTTCCTGTACGACCTCCGAGTCCGCCTGGTTCGCGGGCACCGGACCGTCGACGAGGTCGGCTCGTACTTCGGTATGCGGGAGATCGGCACCGTCATGGGTGCGGACGGCAAGCTGCACATGGCGTTGAACGGCAAGATCCTGTTCGAGATGTCCACACTGGACCAAGGGTTCTGGCCGGACGGCATCTACACCGCGCCCACCGACGCCGCCCTGAAGTTCGACCTGGAGACGCACAAGAGGCTGGGCTTCAACACGGTCCGCAAGCACATCAAGGTCGAGCCGGACCGGTGGTACTACCACGCCGACCAGCTGGGTTTGCTGGTGTGGCAGGACATGCCCGCGATGCGGACCGGCGGCACGCCGCCGCCGGACGCCCAGCAGGAGTTCGAACGCCAGCTGCACACAATGGTGGACAAGCACAAGAGCTTCACATCCGTCGTGGTGTGGGTGCCGTTCAACGAGGGCTGGGGCGAGTGGGACCGCGTGGCCACCGGCCGGATCGCCGACTCGGTAAAGGCCCAGGACCCGAGCCGGCTGGTCAACCCGCACAGCGGCGTGAACTGTTGCGCCTCACACGGTGACTCCGGTCGCGGCGACATCCTCGACTTCCACCAGTACGTCGGGCCGGCCGCGCCTTCACCCAGTGCGACAAGGGTTGCGGTCGATGGTGAACACGGTGGCTTCGGCCTGCAGGTGAAGGACCACATGTGGTTCAGCGACGGGCATGCGTACGAGATGGAGCCCGACTCGGCCACGTTGACCCGAAGGTATGTCGAGAACCAGCGGGATGTGATGTCGACCGCGCAGCGTTGCGGTATCAGCGCGGCCGTGTACACGCAGATCACCGATGTCGAGCACGAGGTGAACGGCTTCTACACCTATGACCGGGTCGTCAAGAAGATGGACTTCAACCAGGTCAAGGCGGTGAACGAGGCCATCATCCGGAACGCCGACGGCTCCCACGGTCCCACCCCGCCGGGTCCGGGAACTCCTGGTCTCGACGGCATTGCGGCCTTCCCGCTGGACGAGGGCAGCGGGAACTCCACAGTGGACACCGTCGGCCACCGCACCGGAACGCTGACCGATGCGACGTGGACGACCGGTCACGCGGGTACGGCGGTTCAGTTCAACGGCAGTACGTCCACAGTGGATACCGGGGCGTCCGTGTTGGACACTTCAGGCAACTACACCGCTGCCGCTTGGGTGAAGCTGGACAGCCTCGGCGGGTTCGCGACGGCGATCAGCCAGGACGGACCCGACCACAGCGCGTTCTTCCTGCAGTATTCCGGGCAGGACAACAGGTTCGCGTTCAGCTTCGCGGGCGTCCGGGCGCTGGCTCCGGTCACGCCTGAGGTCGGTCGTTGGTACCACCTCGTGGGCGTCCGGGATGTCGTGGCCGGGTCGCTGACGTTGTATGTGGACGGTCAGCAGGCGGGTGTCGCGTACTCGTGCGACGGCGGCCCGGGTGCTGGCAACACTGTGATCGGACGGGCCAGGTTCAACGGCGGTCCGGTGGACTTCTGGCGTGGCGCGATAGACCAAGTCCACCTTTATGACCGTGCGTTGCCCGCGGCCGAAGTGGCCCAGCTGTACAGTTCGGGCCGCTAGACCGCGGAAACCCTGCCCGGCGGTGACACGGCACCGCCGGGCAGGGCCGGTCATGCGCGTTTTGTTCAAGCCGCGGCCTTGACGTCACTCCTAGAGTGATCAGCACTCAACACTGGGAGGACGTCATGGCGGTACAGATCACGTTGTCGATGTCGTTGGACGGCTACATCACCGGGCCCAAGGTCAGCGCTGACCTGCCGTTGGGGACCGCCGCGAACGTGATCCGGCCGGGCGGTGACCTGCACAAGCCGCAGGAGATTCTGGCCGTCACCGGTGCGACGGTCGTCGGGCGGACCATGTACG
>CBIMJO010001708.1:0-2270 GCA_966244135.1 uncultured Actinocrispum sp.
CGCACCGGATCCACCAGCACTCGGCGAACTGGACCGGCACCATCGCCAGCCTGCACAACGTCAACTTCGCCCAGGGGTTCCGCGAACCGGCGCAGTACTGGCTGGTGTCCGGCGATCCCGCGCACCACGACTCGGTCTACCGCGCCTATGACATGATCATGGCTTCGTACGGCCAGTTCCCGGGCGGCGGGTTCGCCGGGGACGAGAACGCGCGGCCCGGCTTCGGCGATCCCCGCCAGGGCTTCGAGACCTGTGGCGTGGTCGAGTTCATGGCCAGCCACGAGCTGCTCACCCGGATCACCGGCGACCCGGTATGGGCCGACCGCACCGAGGAGCTGGCGTTCAACATGCTGCCCGCCTGCCTTGACCCGCAAGGCAAAGTGACGCACTACGTGACCAGCGCGAACAGCGTGCAGCTGGACAACTCGGTCAAGACCCACCGGCAGTACCAGAACGGGTTCGCGATGCAGGCGTACAAGCCGGGCATCCGCGAGTATCGGTGCTGCCCGCACAACTACGGCCAGGGCTGGCCGTACTACGTCGAGGAAATGTGGCACACCACCGCGGACGGTGGCATCGTGGCGTCCCTCTATGGTCCGTCGACCGTCACGGTCGGCACGACCCGGATCGTCGCGGAGACGAGCTATCCGTTCAGCGACACCATCACGTTCCGGTTCATCCTCCCCCAGCCGAAGTCCTTTCCTTTCACGGTAAGGATTCCCGGCTGGTGCGCGAACCCGCAGCTGACCATCAACGGCAGCGCGGGCTCCGCGCCGGCCGGGCCGAAATACCCTACGGTCACCCGGACGTGGCAGAACGGGGATGTGGTCCGGCTGCGGCTCCCGATGACCCCGCGGACCCGGATCTGGCGGAACAACGCGGTGTCCCTGGATTACGGCGCGTTGACGTTCTCACTGCGGATCGACGAACGCTGGAACCGGTACGCAGGCAGCGCGGACTGGCCGGAGTACGAGGTGAAACCCGGGTCCGCCTGGAACTACGGCCTGCAGCCCGGACAGCAGTTCACTGTTTCGACCGGCGGTACCCTCAACGACCCCTTCACCCCCGCCACCGCACCGATCTTGATCACCGCGCAGGCACAGCAGATTCCGGATTGGACAGCGGACGGCGAGAACGTCGTCGGCACCATGAGCCCGGGTCCGGTGTCGGCGACCACGCCTGTTCAACAGGTCACGCTCGTGCCGATGGCGGCGGCCAGGCTGCGGATCACGTCGTTCCCGCAGACCGGCGGCTCGACCGGTTGGGGCACGCCCGGTGTGCTGTGCCGGGTCCAGACCAAGAACAGCGGCAAGGTTCTCGCCATTGACGCGATGTCCACAGCGGACTCAGCGTCGATCGTGCAGTACGACGACAACGGCACGCGCGACCACCTCTGGCGGATCATGGACCTGGGCAACGGCCAGGTCAAGGTGCGCAGCGAGCACTCCGGCAAAGTCCTTGGCGTGGCCGGGATGTCCACCGCGAACTCGGCGCAGGTCGTGCAGTTCACCGACAACGGCACCACGGACCACCGCTGGCAACTGGTGGACAACGGCGACGGCTGGTTCCGGCTGCGGAACATCAACTCGGGCAAGGTCCTCGGCGTGGACCAGATGTCCGGCGCGAACGCCGCCCGGGTGGTGCAGTTCGACGACAACGGCACGGCCGACCATCTGTGGCGGGTCACCCCGGACGGCATCGTGCGCATCCAGAACCTGAACTCCGCCAAGGTCCTCGGCGTCGACCGGATGTCCACGGCGGACTCGGCCAACGTGGTCCAGTTCGCGGACAACGGCACCCCGGACCACAACTGGCAGTTCCTGCCGGACGCGAACGGCTACTTCCGCATCCTGAACGTGAACTCGGGCAAGGTCCTGGGGATCGACCAGATGTCGACCGCGAACTCCGCCCGCGCCGTCCAGTTCACCGACAACGGCACCGCCGACCACCGCTGGCGCCTGCGCCCGGACACGGACACCCTGTGGCGCCTGCAGAACGACAACTCGGGCAAGATGCTCGGCGTCGACCTGATGTCCTACAACGACTCCGCGCAGGTCGTCCAGTTCGACGACAACGGCACCGCCGACCACGTCTGGCGTTTGCTGTGAGAACAGCGGTGGGTGCCGCCCGCGCGGCAACCCCCCCACGCCCAGCGCGAGATCCACGGCGAGGGCGCCGGTTGGAATTACATCGATCTTGACCTGGTGAGCGTCGCCCAGGCGCATGATACTGCCTTCGCCGTAGGCCTTGGTGATGCTTGAAATGGCGGT
>CBIMJO010001709.1:0-2270 GCA_966244135.1 uncultured Actinocrispum sp.
TGCCGTACGGCTTCGACTCGACGTAGACGGACGCGGTGATGTCGTGGATCCGGGTGGTGTACTGAGCCGGGTTGGAGTTGGGCTCCTTGTTGTGCATCCCGGTGATCGTGTTGCGCCCGGTGATGGTCTTCAGGTAGTTGACCACGTCGGCAGGCGACGCGGCGGCCTGCACCGGTTCGGCAGCCGCGCCGCCACTCGCCCCGGCGAGCAAGCCGCTGACGAGTAACAGACTCGATAGCAGGGATATGGCTTTGTTGGGTGTTTGCACGGGAACCTCCACCATTGGAGCCGGACAAGCTGGAGAGACGAGCGCAGGGCGAGCTCGGCCGGAGTGTGCTGACAACAGACTGAACACGAAAACGGTTGATTTGATCAACCGCGAGCCGATCGCGCGTACCCGTTACCTCGGCGCCAGTGGGGCCGCGATGTTGTGGCGGGTGGCGAACCGTGGCAGCCCAGCGGCGCCAACGCTGTTGGCGTAGAACGTGGCCATCGCGGCCTTGGAATTGTTGTTCCACGTACGAATACCCCACGGCATCGCCAGCGACCAGTTCGGCTGCGTCACCCGGACGGCTGGGGAGGGGAACACGAACGTCTCGCCGATGATCATTGGTTTGCCGTCGCGCCGGGCGATGGCCGTCGCCTGCTGGTAGCGGCGAGCGGAGTAGCCCTCGGCGTCATAGAAGTCGACGGCCAACACGTCGTAGTAGTCTCTGCCGGGACTGAAGCTCGTCCAGTCGTTCGCGTTGTATTCGGCCAGCCCGCCAGGGAGCCCTTCGTACCGGTCGAACTTCGGATCGCCGTTGGCCCAGCCGTAGTTGTCCGGGAGGTCTTGGACGTCCCACACCCAGATGATGTTGGACAGGCCTTTCACCTTCTGCAGGTAGTCGTGGAACATCCGGTAGAGCCCGGCCGTGCCGTTCAGCCCGGGCCGGCCGCCCCACCAGAACACGTGCTGGTTCATCTCGTGGAACGGCCGCAGCAGCACGGTGACGCCCGCGTCCTCCAGTTGCCGGAGATATCGGGTGTACTCGTCCATCCGGCGTTTCCAGTTGGTGTTCAACGGGGTGCCGTCGGTCATCAACTGCTGCCACTGGTCGTTGTAGAGGTAGCTGAAGATCCTGTTAGGACCGCGCAGTGTGTCCTGCGCCTGGTCGGTCCCCCAGCCGCCGTCGCGTTCCTGCGCGACGGTGTACTGCGGCGGGGACACGTGGAACATGATCTGCACGAGGTTGCCGTTGGCCCACTGGCGTTTGACCTCGTTGATCATGTTCTGGCGATGCGGAACCGTTGCGCCGGTGAGGAAGTCGGCGCTGTAGAGCGCAGGGTAGACGCCGAACTCGTTCGCTACCCGCTGGTGCAGCGAGTCACTGGCCAGTGGATCGGCGTAGGACTGATCGTGGTGCATCGCGGAGATCATCGCTTTGCCGGTCACGGTGGTGAGGTACTCGACGACATCAACTCTGGCCGGCAGGTTCGCCACGGTGACCCGGAGGGTCTGTGCCGTGTTCACAGTGGACGTGACACCGTTGCGGTACACCTTGAGCTGTTGCAAAGAGACGCGGGCAGTGCCGTTGCCGACGAAGTCGCCCTTGGGCACGAACCGGTCGAAGTTGGGCACCACCGCGGGATTGTCCGAGGTGTAGCGGGCTTGCACGATCGTCGTTCCCGGCGGCACAAGGGCCGCTTGGTTCAACGCCGTGATCAGGTTGGTAGCGCTGCCGGCGGTGATGGCCCCAGTGGGGAATGAGACCTGAGAAGCGGTCACCACCGTGTCTCCCGTCATCGGTTCTGCGTGGACGGGAGCGGCGGTCAGCGAGGTCGCCGCCAACAGGGCGACCCACATGCTCGTGCACGCTCGACTTCGTGCCATCCCCGGCTCCTTCCGCTGGGACGGTTTTACTTGGTGGCTCCGGACGCGAAGCCGTTGTAGATGAAGCGTTGCAACGCCAGGAAGACGACCAGGCTGGGCAGGATCACCAACGCCGTACCGGCCGAGATGACCTCCCAGCTCGCGCCGAACGGCCCCTTGAACCGGAACAGGGATGTCGAAATGGTGCCCAGGTCCGCCGAGGGCATGTACAGGAACGGAACGTAGAAGTCGTTGTAGATCGCCACACCCTTGACGATGACAACAGTGGCGATCGCCGGTTTCAGCAGCGGCAGGATCACCCGCCGGTAGATGGTCAGCGAATTCGCGCCGTCGATCCGGGCCGCCTCGTCCAGCGCGACCGGGATGGACCTGATGAACTGCCGGAAGATGTAGATGG
>CBIMJO010001710.1:0-2262 GCA_966244135.1 uncultured Actinocrispum sp.
ATCAACGGGGTGGGGGTGGCCCCGGACATCTACCTGCCGCGGACGGCGGAGGACCTGTCCAAGGGCCGCGACCCGGGTCTGACCAAGGCGCTAGCTCTCCTCACGCACTGATGGCTGGAACCGGCCCCAGATCATGAGGACGACCGGCGACAGCATCAGGGCGAGCAAGGACCAATAGTTCAACGCGGGAACCAACGCCGACAGCAGCAACGCGATCGCCATCAGGCCCGTTGCGCTGACGGCGTTGGCCACGTGTGGGAGGCGCAACGGGTTCTCGTCGTCCTGGATCTCGGGTTTGCGCGAGATGTAGAGGATCAGCGTCGACTGGCACGCGCTGCTGACCAGGATCGTGCTGATGTAGAAGATCACGGTGAACTGGTCGCTGCCGTACGTCCCGATCATCCCGGTGGGGAACGGAAGCGC
Organism: uncultured Actinocrispum sp.; assembly: GCA_966244135.1. Taxonomy (GTDB): domain Bacteria; phylum Actinomycetota; class Actinomycetes; order Mycobacteriales; family Pseudonocardiaceae; genus Kibdelosporangium. Next base: position 424 of record CBIMJO010001710.1, read on the forward strand.
GACCATGGTGAACAACCACAGCATGTTCATCCGGATCAACGTGCGGTTGTACGCCTTGACATGCTCGAACGTCCGGTGATGCGTCAGCCACAGCCGTGCGATCACCGCGAAGCTCAGCACGAAGCTCCCGATCTGCGGCAGGTTCTCGGTGATCACCTCGCTCGAGTGCTCGTGGTGCTCACCGACCAGCTCCACCAGCGGCAGCACGAGCAGGGTGATCGCGATGGCGATCACCGCGTCGGTGAACAGCACCAGCCGGTCCGGGTCGCGCGAAGTAGTCTCAGTCGTCCCCACGCGCCGCAACATAGCAGCCCAGACGGTGAGTCAGCTGAGTGCTTTGTGGAGAGTGGTGATTTCGTTGAGAAGGTGCTGCCGGTCGGCAGGAAACGGCTCTACGCGGCCAGTGTGCTGGTTTACGTGGAGGTACAAGGATTCCACTGTGGCGATCGGGTCGCTCGGCGTGGCGAGAGTGTGCCGAAGGCGGATCCTTTTGGGGTCGGTGTCCACTAAGACCGTTTCTACGGTGATGGTGGTGCCGAGGATGGCCTCCTTCAGGAAGTAGATGTGGGTCTCGGCGGTGTAGGTCGTGCAGCCGGTGGCGGCCTGGTAGTCCGCGCTCAGGCCGAGCGTGGCGAGGAAGACCTCGGTGGCCTCCGAGGCGACCGCCGCGTAGGCCGAGTCGGTCATGTGGTCGTTGTAGTCGCTCCACTCTGGACGGACCTCGGTGGTGTACCCGCGGACCGGCTCAGCGTCCATGTTTCTCCAACAGCAGCAACAGGTCCACGAGGAAGTCGTCGCGGCGGCGCTCCAGCTCGGCGATCGACTGCCCGGCCGCTTCTTCCTCACACCCGGCCACCATCCGGTCCCGCAGGTCCGATGTCAACTCCGGGGCGGCCAGCCGGGTCCACGGTTCCAGCAGCGCGGGCCCGAAGTGGTCGAGCATGTGCGCCATCCCGCCCGGCCCGCCGGCGAGGTGGAACGTCAGCAGCGGCCCCATCAACGCCCAGCGCAGGCCGGGGCCGTGCGCGATGGACGCGTCGATCTGGGACACCGTCGCCTCCCCGGCCGCGACCATGTGCAACGCCTCGCGCCACATGGCCTCCTGCAACCGGTTGCCGAGGAACCCGGGCAGTTCGCGGTCCATCTTCAGCGAGACCTTGCCCGCGAGCCGGTAGAACTCGTCGGCCCAGGTGACCGCCTCATCGGCGGTGGCCTTGCCGCCGACCACTTCCACCAGCGGGATCAGGTAGGGCGGGTTGAACGGGTGCCCCACCACGAACCGGCCGGGGTTCGAGCACGAGACCTGCATGTCGGTCATGGCGAAGCCCGAAGTCGACGAGGCGACCACCACCGAAGCGGGCGTGGCGTCGTCGATCTCGGCCAGCACCCGGATCTTGGCGTCCAGGTTCTCCGGTGTGGACTCCTGCACGAAGTCCGCTGTGGACACCGCGTCGGCCAAAGTGGACACGAACGTCAGCCGGGACCGGGCCGCCCCGGCCGCGAGCCCGAGCCGGTCCAGCGCCGGCCAGGCGTTGTCCAGCAACGCCTCCAGCCGGTCCTGGGCGCCCGGGCCGGGGTCGTGGGCGAGGACGTCGTAGCCCATCCGCAGGAAGTGCGCCGCCCAGCCGCCGCCGATCACCCCGGTGCCGACCACCCCGACCGTGCGGACGTCCCCCGGAGCGGGCATCAGAACGCCACCTTGTCCAAGCCCTTGAGGTGCAGGATCTCCCGGGTCTCGGCGGGCGTCGCGACCTCCAGCGACAGCTCGTCCAGGATGCGCCTGATCTTGCGCACCTGGTCCGCATTGGACTGTCCGAGCTGGCCCTTGCCCAGGTACAG
>CBIMJO010001711.1:0-2259 GCA_966244135.1 uncultured Actinocrispum sp.
CGCTTATCGTCCCGGCAAGAAATATGCGAACAATGCATTTCGCTCGGCCGGAGCGCACATATTCCCAGTGACTTCTCTCGGTGACTTCTCTCAGTGACTTCTCCCAGTGACCGCCGCGATAAAGCGGCCGCCTGGCAAGTGCCGGGATGGCCGAAAGCCGTGCGCGGGGAGGCACGCACGGCTTCCGGGGTTTCTTTCCGCGAGCGGTCAGGCCGTGATCTCGATGCGGCGCGGCTTGGCCGCCTCCAGCTTCGGCGCGCGAACGGTCAGCACGCCGTCGACCAGCTTGGCCTCGACCTTCTCGCCGTCGACCTTGCGCGGCAGCGTCACCCGGTAGGCGAACTTGCCGGTGCGGCGGGTGCTGCGGTGCAGCTTGCCCTCACGCTCCCGGTCCTTGACCTCGCCGGTGATGGCCAGGTCGGCCCCGTTCAGGTCGACGCTGATGTCCTCGCGCTGCACGCCCGGGACCTCGAGCTCGAACACGTACTCCGCGTCGGTCTCGGTGACGTCCGCGAGCGGCGCCCACACGGCCGTGCGGTTGATCTGGGTGAAGAGGTCGTCGAACTCCCGGAACGGGTCCCACCGGCCCAGCGAGTTCAGCGAACGAACGGCAAGCGCCATGTTTCTCAACCTCCTGAGACTCTCGGCCCCTGCTGGCCGATCTGTCCCGTCCAACGGGGTTGAGCCGAGCTTTGTTCCCAAAGTTGAGTCCTTAAGACTCAATGAACTAGCTCACACCCGGCTGAGGATCCGGTCGAGCACCCGAGCCAGGTCACCTTGAGGCCCATGCGCCCGCCAGGCGATGACGAAGTCGGGCCGCACGAGCACCGCGCCCTCCGGGGTGATGCCGTAGGCCTTGGTCACGTCCTCGCCCACGAGGTGCGCGGTCAGGCCGAGCGGCGAAGCCGCACCGATCCAGTGCTGGGACCCGGTCAGCACCACGAACCCCCGGCCGAACAGCTCGATCGTCGACCCGGACTCCAGCGAACGTGCGGTGCCCGTGAGCCCGGCCGCCCGGTGGGCTCCTCGGGGTTCTCCAGCAGATCCCGCGGATCACCGGGTTCCAGCAGGACGGCGTCGCTGAGGTTGCGGTACCCGAAGAACGCCTTCGACACCGGATCGACCGGCGGCGCGAGGGTGTCGTCGGCGAGGTCGGGGCGCATCCGCTGGACGAACTCCCGGTACTGCTGGTCGGCGATGAAGTCGGAGTACGGCCGCCGTTCGGCGTCGTGACTGTCCAGCAGGCCGGGGCCGGCCTCGCCGCGCTCGACCATCGCCAGCTTCCAGGCCAGGTGGAAGCCGTCCATGATCGCCGAGTTCCCGCCGAACGCCCCGGGTTGGCGGCATCACCCGGGCGGCGTCGCCGACGAGGTGCACCCGGCCCTCGCTGAACCGGTCGGCGACAAGGTGTTTGGTGTCCGACCGGTCCCCGGTGTGCACGATCCGCACGTCGAGATCCGGGATCCCCGCGGCGATCCGCGCGATCTCGACCCAGTCGTGGTCGCCGTCGGCGGTGCCCACCGCGTACCGGCCCGGGTCGTCGGTGCTCACCAGGGCGCCGCTTCCACCGGGCAGGTCCGGGTTCTGCAAGTACACCAGGGCGTTGCGGGGCAACAGGTCGCCCAGATCCGCCTCCAAGATCGCGCTGGTCCCGGTGCCCAGCACACCCCGGCCGTGCTGCGTGATGCCCAGGGCGGTCCGGATCGGGCTGCGATGGCCGTCCGCGGCGACCAGGTAGGGCGTCCGGAACGTGCTCTCCTCGCCAGTGGTCAGATCCCGGAGCACCGCGGTGACCCCGTCCGCGTCCTGCTCGAAACGCACCAGCTCGGTGGCGAACCGGATCTCCGCGCCGAGCTCGCGGGCCCGCTCGGCCAGGATCGGCTCGGCCCGTTCCTGGCTGCAGTTGGCCCACCCGGCCGAGGAGATCGCGGACAGATCGGGCCCCATCGCGTCCACCAGCACCTCGTGCAGCACCGGTCCGCTCGCCGACCGGGCCACGATGATCCTGAAGCTGGGGTCCGGCGGCGACGCGTCGACCATCCTCTGGTCGACCCCGGCCAGCCGCAACGCCTCCATCGTGTGCGGGAACTGTCCGCGCGCCTTGGGATGCATCGACATCCCCGCGTGCCGCTCGACCACTACCGCCTTCACTCCGTGCAGCCCCAAGAACATCGCGGTGGACAACCCGGCCAAGCCCGCACCGACGACCAACATGACAACCTCCCAGTAGAGAACGAACACCGTTCGAGTTACGAACGC
>CBIMJO010001712.1:0-2258 GCA_966244135.1 uncultured Actinocrispum sp.
GGCATCCGGACCGGGGCGAGGTGGCCGAGCCGCTCGAACGAGGTCAGCGAGGCGAGCAGGAACTCGCCGCCCCAGATCGTGCCGTCCGTCCCGTAGCCGGTGCCGTCGAACGCCACCCCGATCACGGCGTTGTCGAACCCGTTGTCCGCCATACAGGACGCGATGTGGGCGTGATGGTGCTGGACGCCGATCAGGTCCACATCGGACAGTTCCAATGCATGCTTGGTGGACAGGTACTCGGGGTGCAGATCGTGCACGACGACCTCAGGCCGGATGTCGAACAGCCGGGAGAAGTGCTCGATACCGGTGGTGAACGACTTGAGCGTCTCGTAGTTCTCAAGGTCGCCGATGTGGTGCGAGAGGAACGCATGCCGGTCCTTGGCCAGGCAGAAGGTGTTCTTCAGCTCGGCGCCGCAGGCCAGGATCGGCCGCCGGATCTGCCAGGGCACGCCAACGGGTTCCGGTGCGTAGCCACGGGACCGCCGGATGACCGAGCCCGGCCGGACCACCGAGTAGTCGGTACTGATGTTGATCGGCCGGTCGTGAGTGAGGTAAGCGTCCGCAATGGACCGTAGCCGGGTGAACGCGTCCTCGTCGGCGTAGGCGATCGGTTCGTCGGACATGTTGCCTGAGGTGAGCACGATCGGCTCGCCGACCGCGTCCAGCAGCAGGTAGTGCAGCGGCGCATACGGCAGCATGATCCCCAGCTGTCGGTTTCCCGGCGCGACAGCAGGATCGATGTTCGAGGTCTTCGGCATCAGCACGATCGGCCGTGCGCGGGACAGCAGCAACTCCTGGGCACCGTCCACATCGCACATTTCGGCGGCTGCGTGGATGTCCGGCACCATCACGGCGAACGGCTTGTCCTCGCGGTGCTTCCGTCCTCTCAGGATCGAAGCCGACCGCGGCAAGCAGGCCAGGTGGTACCCGCCCAGCCCTTTCACCGCGACGATCTTGCCCGCGTGCAGCAGCGCGGCGCACTCACCGATCGGGTCACCAGGGAGACGACGGCCTTCTGCGTCGAGCAGCCGGAGCCGCGGACCGCAAGCGGGGCAACAGGTCGGCTGGGCGTGGAAGCGGCGGTCCAGCGGGTCGTGGTACTCGGCCGAGCACTCGGCGCACATCTCGAACCCGGCCATTGTCGTGAGTGGACGGTCGTAGGGGACGTCCTTGATGATCGTGAACCGCGGCCCGCAGTTGGTGCAGTTGATGAACGGGTACTGGAACCGCCGGTTCGCCGGGTCGCCGAGCTCCCGCAGGCAGTCGTCGCAGGTGGCGCTGTCCGCGGAGACCAGGGTCCGGCGCTGCCCGGAGGCGTCGCTGGGCACGATCGCGAACCCGGTGAACCCGTTGAGCCCGCCCTCGGTCACCGTCACCCGTTCGATGAGCGCCAGCGGGGGAGCGTCGCGTTCCAATGCGGTCAGGAATTCGCTGACGCCGGTGCCCGGGCCCTCGATCTCGATGAACACCCCGTGCACGTCGTTGCCCACCCGGCCGGCGAGGCCGAGCCGCGTGGCCAAGGCGTGGACGAAGGGACGGAACCCCACGCCCTGCACAACCCCTTCGACCCGCACGTCGCGCCGGATGCGCCCGTCCATCGGTACAGTGTCCCTCACAGTCAACTTGACAGTGACTAGTTCGAGGTGTCAGCCTTGCCGCATGGGGACGTTTCAGGAGGCCACCGCGGTCGAGCCGATCGGCCCGGGTGAGTTCAAGGTCGTGCTGGACCCGCAGTGGTCCATCGGCACCAAGCTGCACGGCGGGTACCTGCTCGCGGTCGTGGCCCGGGCGGCGGGCGAGGTGGCCAAGGAGCCGCACCTGACCGCGATCAGCGGCACCTTCCCGGCCGCGCCCGAGCCGGGCGAGGCATCCGTGCAGGTCACCGTGCTCAGGGCGGGCGGCTCGCAGACCCAGTTGCGTGCCAGTCTGGTGCAGAACGGCCGGATCTGCCTGGAGGCCCTGGTCGTCCAGGGAACCCTGCTGGACGCCGACCCGTTCTGGTCTTCCCTCGAACCGGCCGACCTGCCCGCGGAACAGGACTGCTTCCTGATGCCGGCCAGCCCGCCCGGCGGCTTCTCAGTCCCGCTGCTGGACGTCGTCGAACAGCGGATCGAGCCCAGCGCGGTCGGGTTCGCGACCGGCCGGCCCGGCAGGACCGGCCGGATCGGGACCTGGCACCGGCTCGCCGACGGCACCGACTGGGACCCGCTGAGCCTGCTCGTCCCGCTGGACCCGGTGCCGCCGATCACGATGGACCT
>CBIMJO010001713.1:0-2253 GCA_966244135.1 uncultured Actinocrispum sp.
GCCGGTCCCATCGGGGCGCGCACGATGATGACGGCCACCGTGGGCACACTGCCGCCGGTGTTCCGCGAGCGCCTCGGTCTACAGTGGACTCGTTGGGACGAGCGCAGGCTGGACGTGCTGAAGAAGGCCGTGCGGGTGGCGATGCCGATGGTTCCGGTGAAGTACCGCTATCACCCGATGGCCCTGGCCGCCCGGCTCGCTTCGTGACCGACGAGGTCGTCACCAGGATCCTGGACGCGGCTTTGGCCGTGTACGAGGAGTTCGGGCTGCGCCGGTCCACAATGGACGATGTGGCCCGGCAGGCCGGCCTTGGCCGTGCGACGGTGTACCGCCGGTTCCCGCAGAAGGGCGACCTAGTCACCGCCGTCGGGTTACGGGAGGTCTCGAGGTTCCTGGCCGGGGTGGACGCGGAGATCGGCAAGGCCGGGTCGCCGCAGGACCGGCTGGTGGAGGGGTTCGTCGCCGTGGTGCGCGGCCTGCGCCGCCACCCCCTGCTCAACCGGCTGCTGTCCAGCGAACCCGAGGCCATCCTGCCCGGCCTGACCCTGACCGGCGGCCCGATCATCGCCATGGCCCGCGACTACCTCGCCCAGAAGATCCAAGAGGACCAGCAGGCCGGCTCGCTCGGCGAGTTCGACCCGGAGCCGCTGGCCGAGCTGCTCGCCCGCCTGATCCACTCCATGGTCCTCACTCCCGACGGCCGCATCCCGGCCACCGACGAACGCGAGATGCGCACCTTCGCCCGCGCCTACCTGGTCCCGTTGCTGGACATCAAGCTCGCGTGACTCAGCTGTCGAAGACCAGGAGGGAGCGGGCGCCGGTGCCGGTTTTCATCCGGTCGAAGTCCTCGGTGACTCCGTCGAGGCCGATCCGGTGCGAGACGAGGGGTTCGAGGTCGAGGCGGCCCAGTTCGATCTGGGTGGCGAGCAGGGGGATGTCGCGGTTGGGGTCGCCGGAGCCGTAGACGCTCACGCCGATGGTGCGGGCGAAGTGGTAGAGCTCCAGGGCGTTGAACGAGACGGTGTCATCGCGGCGGCCGACGCCGACGATGGTGACGCGCCCGCCGCGGCGGGTGGACTGCCAGGCGGTGCGGATGGTCGCCGAGTGGCCGACGCATTCGAGGGCGTGGTCGGCGCCTCGGCCTTCGGTGAGGCCCCGGATCTCTTTGGCGAGTTTGTCATGGGACACCAGGAAGTGTGTGGCGCCGGCGGTGCGGGCGAGCTCTTCCTTGTCCGGGCTGATGTCCACGGCGATGATCGGGCCCGCGCCGGCCAGCCGGGCGCCCAGCAGTGCCGAGAGGCCGACCCCGCCGAGGCCGATGACGACGACGGACTCACCGGGACGCACGGCGGCGGTGTTGCGCACGGCGCCGACGCCGGTGACCACGGCGCACCCGAGCAGCGCGGCGACATCAAGCGGAACGCCAGGCGCAAGCGGTACTACTGCGTCTGTGGGCAGCACGATCTCCTCAGCGAACGCACCAACCCCAAGAGTCACGTGCAGCGGGTCCCCACCGAGCGTTCCCCGAACGGGACTCACGTTCCCCTCGACGGCCGTGCACAGCCACGGCTGCGAGTTCAGGCAGAACCAGCACCGGCGGCACGCCGGCGCCCAGTTCACCACCACCCGGTCGCCGACCTCGATGCCCGTCACGTCCGACCCCACGGCTGCGATGGTCCCGGCCGCCTCATGCCCCAGGACCAGCGGGAACGCGGGCGCGAAGGTCCCATTGGTCATGGAGAGGTCCGAGTGGCAGACCCCGGCGGCGGCGACCTTGACCCGGACGTCGTGCGGGCCGAGATCCGGCAGCTCGATGGCGGTGACCTCGATGTCCTGTCCTGCTCCGTGCACCACGGCGGCATTCACCATGGGGTGATTGTCACATCTATCCGTACAGCGTTAGGTATAAAGTCGCCTTACTGGCGAGTAGGAGGGTGTCCGCATGGGTCCACTCGCGGGACTGAGGGTGGTGGAGCTGGCCGGGATCGGGCCGGCGCCGTTCTGCGCCATGTTGCTGGCCGATCTGGGTGCCGACGTCATCCGCGTCGACCGGCCGAAGTCGTCACCCGTGGCCGGGCCGCCCTCGCGTGACCTGCTCAACCGCGGCAAACGCTCGGTCATGGTCGACCTCAAGAACGACCGCGGCGCCGAGGTCGTGCTGCGCCTCGCCGCGAAGGCCGACGTGCTGATCGAGGGCTACCTGCCCGGTGTCGCCGAACGCCTGGGCATCGGGCCCGAGCAGTTCTTCGAGCG
>CBIMJO010001714.1:0-2252 GCA_966244135.1 uncultured Actinocrispum sp.
CCGCCGAGCTGTCCGACGGCACGCAGCTGCGCTCGCGCTACCTGGTCGGCTGCGACGGTGGCCGCAGCACCGTGCGCAAGCTGGTCGGTATCGCCTTCCCGGGTGAACCCAGCCGGAACGACACCCTGCTGGGTGAGATGTCGGTGGCCATGCCGCACGACGAGCTGGTGGCCGTGATGACCGAGGTCCGCAAGACGCAGCTCCGGTTCGGCTTCATGCCCCTCGGCGACGGGGTGTACCGCGGCGGCGTGCCCGCCGCGACGGTGGCCGAGGACCGCGCGGCGCCGACCTTCGACGAGTTCAAACAACAGCTGGTGGCGACCGCGGGCACCGACTTCGGCGTGCACTCACCGCGCTGGCTGTCCAGGTTCGGCGACGCCACCCGGCAGGCCGAACGCTACCGGTCCGGCCGGGTGCTGCTGGCCGGCGACGCGGCGCACATCCACCCGCCGGTCGGCGGGCAGGGCCTCAACCTGGGCATCCAGGACGCGTTCAACCTCGGCTGGAAACTCGCCGCCACCATCGCGGGCTGGGCACCGGCGGACCTGCTGGACAGCTACCAGGACGAACGCCACCCGGTGGCCGCCTCGGTGCTGGACAACACCCGCGCGCAGATGGAGCTGATGCTGCTCGAACCGGGTCCGCAGGCGACCCGGAAACTGCTGTCCGAGCTGATGGACTTCCCGGAGGTGACCCGGTACCTGGTCGAGAAGGTCACCGCACTCGGGGTCCGCTACGACTTCGGCGAGGGCCATGACCAGCTCGGCCGGCGGCTGCGGGACGTGAAGCTGAAGCACGGACGCGTCTACGAGCTGATGTACGGCGGCCGTGGCCTGCTGCTCGACCAGACCGGCCGGCTGTCGGCCGCGGGCTGGGCCGACCGGGTCGACCACGTCGTCGACGTCAGCGAGGAGCTGGACGTGCCCGCAGTGCTGGTGCGGCCGGATGGTTACGTGGCCTGGGCCGGCGACAGCCAGCAGGACCTGGAGGGCCACCTGACGAGGTGGTTCGGCGTGGCCGGCTGATTCCCGGGTGCGGCCGGTGCTCCCCCGCATCGGCCGCACCCCGCTCAGCCCACCAGCACAGGAAGCGCTTTGGCGGCGACGTACGCATCCGCGGCGACGTGATCGGCGAGCCCGAGCGCGGTGAAGTCAAGCGCGGTGAAGTCAAGCGCGGTGAAGTCAAGCGCGGTCGTGGCATTCGGGATGGCGAGCACGGTCATTCCGGCGGCATGGGCCGAGCGGATGCCGGACGTTGAGTCCTCGACCGCCAGGCAACGCACTGGAGGCAGGCCGAGCTGACTCGCGGCCAGTAGGTACGGGTCGGATGCGGGTTTACCTTGCCTGACATCGTCGCCGGTCACCATCGCCCGAAGGTGCCGATCGAGCCCGTACAGGGTGATCGCGGCGTGCACGTACCGCTCGGGCGAGGCGAACACCAGGCCGACGACCCCCAGTTCGGCCGCGATCGCGACGAGCATCAGAGGGTCTCCCCGGCCGGGGTGAACGCGGCGATCTGCTCGATCGACACGACCTTCAGCCAGTGCCGGTCGGCGAACGCACACAGTTCGGGCAGCCGGGCGAGGCTGCCGTCGTCGTTGCACACCTCGCTGATCACCGCGACCGGCGCGGTCGCATCAGCTCCACCGCCGCCTCGGTGTGGCCGCGCCGCTCGGTGCGGCCACCAGCCTTGGCCCGCAACGGGAACACGTGTCCAGGCCGCCGCAACAGGCCGGGCGTCGTGCCGGGATCGGCGAGCAGGGCACGGTCAGCTGCGGAGATTCCCCATGCGATGCCGTGCACGGCGGCCGCCGTGCTCTCCGGATCCTCGTTGTCCGCACCATCCGCTCGGCGGGCGCCGCGCCATGACCCGAACCGGTGACAGCGGGACTCGCGGCAGCGAGCCTGTCCATTGTGGTCAGCCCTGTCCACTGCCACGCGGTGTGGCGGTGGCGCGCGGGGCTGTCCCTAGGGTGGCCGTATGGGGTGGCGGGAGTGGCTGGCGCGGCGTGTTGACGAGATCGGGCCGATGCCGCGGGGACGGTATGTTCCGCGGCCTGATCCGGCGCAGGAGTGGGTGTCCGGGGAGCGGTTGATCGAGCCCGGGTATCTGGGCGGGGCGATTCGGCGGGCGCGGCCTGCCGTCCCTGCCGGTCCGAGCGACCGTGATCCGCGGGTGGGTCTGTCGCGGATGTCTCGGCAGTATGTGGCGTCGCTGACGTGTGTGGCGTTGGCGGGGTTGGCTGAGGGGGT
>CBIMJO010001715.1:0-2250 GCA_966244135.1 uncultured Actinocrispum sp.
TCTCGGGCTGGCCATCGTGGCCGCGGTCGTGCACGCGCACCACGGCGAGATCCACCTGGCCAGCCGGCCCGGCACGACCCGGTTCACCGTCCGGCTGCCCGCCTAGCGCATAGCTGACGCACAGGTTCAGCACATCGACCACCCAGGAAGACCGGCGATCGTGGTGGCATGACAGCGATCGCACCTCTGCAGGCGCGCCGCCCGGTGGAGACCGCAGGCGCGGCACCGGTCCTGGACGTGGTCGTCCCGGTTCACAACGAGGAACGGGACCTCGAACCGTGCGTCCGGCGGCTGCGCGATCACCTGACGGACCACTTCCCGTACAGCTTCCGGATCACCATCGCCGACAACGCCAGCACCGACGGCACCTGGCCGATCGCCGAGGACCTGGCCGCGTGGCTGCCCGAGGTCACCGCGGTCCGGCTGGAGCAGAAGGGCCGCGGCCGGGCGCTGCACACGGTGTGGCTCGCGTCGGACGCGGAAGTCCTGGCCTACATGGACGTCGACCTGTCCACCGACCTGGCGGCGTTGTCGCCCCTGGTGGCGCCGTTGATCTCCGGGCACTCGGACGTCGCCATCGGCAGCCGGCTCGCCCGCGGCGCCCGGGTCGTGCGCGGCGCCAAGCGCGAGTTCATCTCCCGCTGCTACAACCTGGTGCTGCGCGGCGCTCTGGCGGTCCGGTTCTCCGACGCCCAGTGCGGGTTCAAGGCCATCCGCGCGGATGTGGCCCACCAGCTGCTGCCGCACGTGATCGACACCGGCTGGTTCTTCGACACCGAACTGCTGGTGCTGGCCCAGCGGTCCGGGGCCCGGATCCACGAGGTGCCGGTGGACTGGGTCGACGACCCGGACAGCCGGGTCGACATCGTTTCGACAGCCATGGCCGACCTGCGCGGAATCGCCCGGCTGGTCAAGGGGTTCGCCACCGGCGCGATCCCGCTGGCCCGGCTGCGCGACCAGCTCGGCCGCGAACCTGAGGTCCAGAATGGACTGTTGCGCCAGCTGGTCCGGTTCGGCGCCATCGGGATCGTCAGCACCGTGGCGTACCTGCTGCTGTTCGTGTTGCTGCGCAACGGGATGGGCGCGCAGGCCGCGAACCTGGTCGCACTGCTGGTGACCGCGGTCGGCAACACGGCCGCCAACCGTCGGCTGACGTTCGGCGTGCGTGGCGCCGGAGGTGCTGTGCGGCACCAGTTCCAGGGTCTGATCGTGTTCGCGCTCGGCCTCGGGCTCACCAGCGGCGCACTCGCCTTGCTGCCCGCGACGGGCAGGGTGGTCGAGCTTGTGGCGCTGGTGGCGGCCAACCTCGCCGCGACCCTGCTGCGGTTCCTTTTGCTGCGCGGCTGGGTGTTCCGCGCCCGTCACTGATCGCCTTCCAGACCTTCGTTGAGGAGAAACCTGATGTCCGCCATGACGATCACGCGTGATGCGGCGCCACAGCACCGGTCCGCGACGGTCACCGCGCAAGCCAGGTGGGTCCGGCCGTCGTTCTGGGCCCTGCTCGTCGGTACTGCGGTCCTGTACTTGTGGGATCTCGGGGCTTCCGGGACCGCCAACAGTTTCTACGCCGCGGCCGTGCAGGCGGGCACCCAGAGCTGGAAGGCGTGGTTCTTCGGTTCGCTCGACGCCGGGAACGCGATCACTGTGGACAAACCCCCGGCCTCGTTGTGGGTCATGGGGTTGTCCGGGCGGATCTTCGGGTTCTCCAGCTGGAGCATGCTCGTCCCGCAGGCGCTGGAAGGCGTTGGGGCGGTGGCGTTGCTGTACGCGGCCGTCAAACGCTGGTCCGGTCCGGTGGCCGGATTGCTCGCCGGGGCCGCGCTCGCGCTGACTCCGGTGGCGGCGTTGATGTTCCGGTTCAACAACCCGGACGCGCTGCTCGTGTTCCTGTTGGTGGCAGGCGCTTACTGCGTCGTGCGCGCCACGGAGAAGGCCAGTCCGAAGTGGCTGATGCTCGCCGGGGTCGCGGTCGGGTTCGGGTTCCTGACCAAGATGATGCAGGCGTTCCTGGTGCTGCCCGCGTTCGGCCTGGTGTACCTGATCGCCGCACCGACCGGTCTGGGCCGCCGGCTGCTGCACCTCGGGGGCGCGGTGGTCGCGGTGATCGCGTCCGCGGGCTGGTACATCGCGGTCGCCGACCTGTGGCCCGCGTCCTCCCGGCCGTACATCGGCGGCTCGTCGGACAACTCCGTGCTCGACCTGGCGCTGGGGTACAACGGGCTCGGCCGGATCTTCGGCGGTGAGGGAAAC
>CBIMJO010001716.1:0-2248 GCA_966244135.1 uncultured Actinocrispum sp.
CACACCGATCTCACCCTCGGGGATGTCGTCGTCGCTACGAAGATCTACGCCATTCACGGTGGCAAAGAGGACAATTCCGGGTTTCGTCCGCGGCCGGAGACCTGGCGCCCTCAGGACGGCCACATCGCGGTGGCCAAGCGCATCGCGACCATGGGCACCTGGCAGGACGCGCTGCCCGACCGGCTGCGCTCCACGGCGACGAAGGTGGTGTTCCGGCCGATCGCCGCTGGTGAGGTTGTGCTGGACTCGGTCGAGTCACCCCTGGCCCGGATGATCTGGCAGCAGTACGGAGATGCGGCGGCGATCGAGATGGAGGGCGCCGGCGTCGGACTCGCCAGTCACCTCAACAAGTCCCTGCCGATGGTTGTTGTCCGCGGGATCAGCGACTTAGCCAACGGTGAGAAGGAGGCTGCCGACGAGGCCGGCGGGCAGCAACTCGCAGCGCAGAACGCCGCAGCTTTCGCGATGACGCTGCTCGCCGACATCCCGCCGACGCACCGGGTCGCGACCGAACAGGCGCCGCCGAAGCATGTCGTGGTGTCCGGGGTGTCCGTGAGGACACCTCCCAGCAGCGGCAGGCCGCGATGGGCGGCCGGGGAACAGGTGGTCATCGGGGACCGTGAGTACCTACTGGTCGATGACCACTTAGCCGAACAGCAGTCCGCCAGCGGCATGGCTTGCCATCGGGAAGGGCGTGGCCTGCAGATACGTCCGGAACCGAAGCGGGGCGGGGAGTACGTGTGGCTACGGCAGATCGAAGCCCGGCCGAACCTGGCGCCCGCCAACGCTGATGTCGCCGCGCTCGCCGTCGAACGGGATCTGCTGACCGGCCTGCGATCGGCCGGTGGTTTCCCTCGCCTGGTCCAGTACGTCCACGGCGAGCGCGTCGCGACGGTGGTCACCGGCTGGCCCGCGTCGAAAGCGGGCGGCCTGCCCTGCGAGACGTTGGACGTGATCCGCGGTCCCGGTTCACCGCTGGACGAATGGCGGACTGCCAAGCTGCTCAAGGGTTTCGCGGGTCTGTGCCAGACCCTTGCGGTCCTGCACAAGCGCGGACGGTCGCATCGGCATCTCTCCCCCGCCGGGTTGATCAAGCTGGACAACGACACGTTGCAACTGCGTGACCTTGGACTGGCGGGCTGGGACTACTGGCCGGGCGAGGGCGCGTCCACCTATGCGGCGCCCGAGCAGCGCGGGCGAACGCTCGCCCGGCCAGGCCCTCCGACCGACGTGTTCCAGCTCGCCGCGCTGACCTATCACTTGTTCACCGGACAACTGCCCAACGCGGTGCGCCCGTTGCCGTTGCGGCACTATCGGCCGGATCTGGACGGGCAACTCGGCCAGGCGATCGACGCCGCGCTGAACGCGGACCCGTCGGCCCGGCCTGGCCTGAGCGCGCTCGGTTCCGCGTTCCACCTGCCGCGGGAGCGCTCATGCTCGGTGTGACCATTCCCGGTGAGATCGTCATGGTCCCGGGCAAGACACTGGAGAGCAAGCTCCGCCGGCTCGCTCTCGACCATCCTGTTGTCCCGACGAGCATCCACCAGATCCAGGACGATCTCAACGGCAGGCAGACCGTTTGGGTCACAGTGGACAATCCCCGAGAGTCCGGCGGTGACAGGAGTCTGCTCGTCCACGGGTCCGTCTACATCCTCCGGCTGTACCCCAGAAAGCGCGAAGGAGGTCGCAGCGATGCCTACACAATCGCTGCGGTCATGCCACTCCGCCTGCGCGACCACAATCGGCTGGCCAAGGGATCCCTTCCGGTCAAAGCACTTCGGTGGCGCATGGCCTACACCCCGAACGACATCCCGGAGAAAGGCCAGAGTTACTGGGACACCCTGCAGCAAGCGTGGGCGCGACTCGCCGAAGACCATGCGACGCGCCGTGGGTCACCACCACTGACCTCAGGCCAGTCGAACTTCCTTGACACAGTGTCCAAAGTGATCGACGCCGTGGAAAGGGTCGAGGCGAATGCGGAACAGGGACAACTCTTTCCTTACCGCGAGGTGACCCCGACCGGCGAGAAACGGCACACCGCCCAGAGCGTCTACGAGTTTCAGGTGGTCGGCGGCCGGCAACCGGATCGTGGAGCCACCGTCCAAGTCCGGGGAGAACCCAGGCAACGGGGGCAGGTCATCCGGGTCGGCAAGTCGGTGACGGTCAAGTTCGAGGAAGCGGTTGACTTCTCCCGAATCACGCAACGAGGTCAGCTCGAAACGACGCCGAACACGGTGGTACACCGAAC
>CBIMJO010001717.1:0-2245 GCA_966244135.1 uncultured Actinocrispum sp.
ATTTCCCTGCTCGACGACGCCGAACGGCACCTCGTGGTCACCGAGTGGAACGCCACCACCCGGCCGTTCCCGGACAACACGACAGTCCAGGCCCTGGTCGAGGCGCAGGTCGCCCGGACGCCGGACGCCGACGCGGTCACCTTCGAAGGCATGTCACTGTCCTTTGCGGACCTCAACGAGCGCGCGAACCGGATCGCGCACACCCTGCGAGCCCGCGGGATCGGCCCCGGGGACTTGGTCGGCGTGTGCGCCCAGCGATCATTCGCTCTCGTCGCCGCTCTGCTCGGTGTCCTCAAATCCGGTGCGGCCTACGTGCCTTTCGATCCTGGCAATCCGTCGGACCGGCTGGCGTTCATGGCCGAGGACGCACGGGTCTCGGTCGTGCTGTCCAGTGAACACGAACTCGACCTGCCAGGGCCGGTGTTGTGGCTGGACGAGGACAACTGGTCCGCGGAGACGTCGAACCTTAAGCCTGTTGTGGGGCCGGACGACATCGCCTATGTCATCTACACGTCCGGTTCGACCGGCCGTCCCAAGGGCGTTCCGAACACCCATCGCGGGATCTGCAACCGCCTGGCCTGGATGCGGACCGACTACGGCATCCAGGCCGACGACGTCGTTCTGCAGAAGACCGCAGCCAGTTTCGACGTGTCCGTCTGGGAGTTCTTCCTGCCGCTCAGCACGGGAGCCCGGCTGGTGCTCGCCCGGCCGGACGGCCACCGCGACGCGGCTTACTTGTGCGAGCTGATCAGCCAGGAGTCGGTGACCACCCTCCACTTCGTACCGTCGATGCTCACAGTGTTCCTGGCCGAGGAGAACGCCCACCAATGCCGCTCGATCCGGCGGGTGTTCTGCTCCGGCGAGGAACTGCCCCTCGATGTGGCCCTCCGCTGTCTCAGGACTCTCCCGGGCGAGCTGCACAACCTCTACGGCCCAACAGAAGCGGCCATCGACGTTACGGCCTGGCAGTGCACGGAAGCCGACGACCACGTGCCCATCGGCAGACCGGTCGCGAACACCCAACTGTACGTAGTGGACAGTGCTGGTGAGCCATCGCCAATCGGGGTGCCGGGCGAGCTGTGCATCGGCGGCGTGCAGGTCGCCGCCGGGTACCTCAACCGGCCCGAGCTGACGGCCGAACGGTTCGTGCCAGGCCCGCTGCGCGACCGGATCTACCGTACGGGCGACCTGGCCCGGTGGCGGCCGGACGGCACCCTGGACTTCCTCGGGCGCCTGGATGACCAGGTGAAACTGCGTGGGTTCCGGATCGAGCCCGGCGAGGTCGAAGCGGCACTGCGGGCGCAGCCCGGCGTCGAGGACGCGGCGGTCGTCGTCCGCGAGGACCGCCCGGGCGACAAACGTCTCGTTGCCTACACTGTCGGCGCGGAAGGCGACCGGACACAGCTCAAGCAGGTGTTGCCGGAGCACATGATCCCGGCCGCGTTCGTCCAGCTCGACACCCTGCCACGCACACCCAGCGGCAAACTCGATCGCCGAGCCCTGCCCGAGCCGCAAGTGTCTGGTAAGGACAGTCCACTCAGTACACCCACTGAACACCTGGTGGCCGAGATCTGGCGTGATGTCCTTGGTGTGGACAAGGTAGGGGTGGACGACGACTTCTTCGCGTTGGGCGGGCATTCGCTGCTGGTGATCGCGGTGGTCGCGCGGCTGCGGCAGGCGGTGGGCGCCGGGATCGGCGTCATGGACGTGTTCAAGAATCCGACCGTGCGCGAACTGGCCGCGCTCATCGACGCTCCCGACCAAGGCCCGAGGCGCCTGCTGCACCAGCTGACCCCACGGCGGAACGCCGAGGTCAGCTACGTCTGCGTGCCGTACGGCGGAGGCAGCGCGGCGGTCTACCAGCCGCTCGCGGACGCCTTGCCGGAGACCGCGGCGCTGTGGTCGGTCGCGATCCCGGGTCACGACGTGGGGCTGGACGAGGACCGGCTGCCGTTCGACGAGCTGGCCGCGCAGTGCGCGAATGAGGTCATGGAGCGGGTGTCCGGTCCGCTGGTCCTGTATGGACATTGCGGGGTCGGTTCGGCGTTGATCGTCGAGATCGCTCGCCGGCTGGAGGCGGCAGGCCGCGACCTCGACGCGGTGTACATCGGCGCGATCTTCCCGTTCGGGCGGCCTCGGGGACGAGGGCTGGGCGCGCTGGCCAGAGCGGCGCGGATGGAACGGCTGCGGGGCGACCAGGGCTACGCGAACTGGTTGACCTCGATGGGCGTGGACCTGTCCGGCA
>CBIMJO010001718.1:0-2238 GCA_966244135.1 uncultured Actinocrispum sp.
CTTTTGACGAGCCCCACAGCCCGGACGAGAGAATCTTCATCCACCCCGGCACCATAGCCAGGCAGACCGACAAAACCGCAAATCTTTTAGCCGTGGGCGGACTCGCACCCGCCCACGGCCGTCACAGCGACCTTCAGAGGCTCGGGAACCAGAGGTCGATCTCGCGCTTGGCCGAGTCGGCCGAGTCGGAGCCGTGCACGAGGTTGTACTGCACCTCGGTGCCGAAGTCGCCGCGGATGCTGCCGGGCACGGCCTTCTCCACCGGGTCGGTGCCGCCGGCCAGCTGG
This sequence comes from uncultured Actinocrispum sp., assembly GCA_966244135.1. Taxonomy (GTDB): domain Bacteria; phylum Actinomycetota; class Actinomycetes; order Mycobacteriales; family Pseudonocardiaceae; genus Kibdelosporangium. The sequence goes on from CBIMJO010001718.1 coordinate 288, forward strand.
CGGAACGCGGCGATCGCGCGCACGCCCTCCACGACGATGGCCACCACCGGGCCGCCGGTGATGAACTCGACCAGCGAGCCGAAGAACGGCCGCTCGGCGTGCTCGGCGTAGTGCTGCTCGGCCAGCTCCTTGCTGACGTGCTTCAGCTCCAGCGCGACCAGGGACAGGCCCTTGCGCTCGATCCGGGAGATGACCTCGCCGACCAGTCCGCGGCTGACACCGTCGGGCTTGACCAGGACCAGGGTGCGCTCGCTCACTGGGTCCAGACTCCTTCGTCAAATATGTGCGATTCGGCCGAAGCCTAACGGGCGCCTTCGGGCCGCAACTTCTTGGACCACAACGAGGCGCCGCGCCCATCACGCAGCCACACGGTGAGCTCGCCGCTGCGGCCGTCGATCGCGACCTCGCCGAAGTGCTGGTAGCCGACCAGCGGTGAGGTGTTCGCGACCGGCGGGGCGTGCACGAACTCCGCGCTGGGCCCGAAGGTCGGGTCGAGCGTGTTCGGGCCGAACGCGCCCGCGTGCAGCGGCCCGGACACGAACTCCCAGAACGGGTCGAAGTCCTGGAACGCGGCCCGGTCCGGCGAGTAGTGGTGCGCCGCCGTGTAATGCACGTCCGCGGTCAGCCAGACGACGTTGCGAACGCGGCGCCGCTGCAATTCGCGCAGCACCCACGCCAGTTCGTGCTCACGACCACCAGGCGCACCGGGCAGGCCGTTCGCGACCGCCTCGATGTCTGAGCCGTCCGGAACGAGCAGCCCCAGCGGCAGGTCCGCGGCGACGATCTTCCAGGTCGCGCGGCTCCGGGACAGGCTGTCCACCAGCCACTTCGCCTGCTTGTCGCCGAGGATGTGGCCGACACCGTCCTTGGGCGCGGTGTTGGCGTCCTTGTAGGTGCGCATGTCCAGCACGAACAGGTCCATCCGGCGGCCGAACGCGAAGCTGCGGTACACCCGGCCGTCCACCGCCCGCGCCGGATCGACCGGCTGGTACTCGTGGAACGCCTGGAACGCACGCTTGGCGAGCACGTCCACGCGCTTCTCGGTGTACTGCGGCAGGTCCAGGATCTCGCCGGGATACCAGTTGTTGAGTACCTCATGATCATCCCACTGGACAATGCTGGGCACCGACGCGAACAGCTGCCGGACGTTGGAGTCCATCAGGTTGTAGGCGAACTGGCCGCGGTACTCGTCGAGCGACTCGGCGACCTTGGACTTGGCCGCGGTCACGATGTTGTGCCAGACCCGGCCGTCCGGCAGGGTCACGCTCTCCGACAGCGGGCCGTCGGAGTACACGGTGTCGCCGCTGTGCAGGAAGAAGTCGGGCTTGCGGGCGGCCACCGCGGCGAACCCGACCATGCCGCCGATGTCCGGGTTGATCCCCCAGCCCTGGCCCGCGACGTCCCCCGACCAGGCGAACCGGATGTCCTCGTTGCCGACCGGCGCGGTGCGGAAGTGCCCGGTCAGCGGCTCGCTCCTGGTGCGGCCGTCGAGATCCTCGGCCCGGACGCGGTAGTAGACGTCCCGGCCGGGCGGCAGGCCGCGCACGCGCAGCTTGCCGGTGCCGTCGGTGTTCGGCGTGAGCACCGGTCCGGTGACGCAGCGCGAGTGCCGGAACGACGGGTCGCCCGAGACCTCGACGAGCATCCGCGCGGGGCGGTCCGCCTTGGTCCAGATCAGCGCGCCATCGGTGGTCACGTCGCCGGACTGGATGCCGTGGGTGAGCACCGGCCGGTCCCGCTTGAGCACGTCGGCGCCGGCCGGCAGGGCACCCGCGACGAGCAGGCCCGTCCCCAGCGCGCCGGCCCGCAGCAGAGTCCGTCTGTCCATGTGTGGTGGGGTCATGCGGGGTTCCTATCCCCGCAGAGCACACACCACAACAACGTCAGTAGACGAACGGATGAACGCTACTGCTGGCTGGGCAGCCGTCCCTCGGCCAGGCGCTTCGCCACG
>CBIMJO010001719.1:0-2235 GCA_966244135.1 uncultured Actinocrispum sp.
CTGCACTTCGTCGTCGGCGGCATCGGCTTCCTCTGCCTCATCGCGGCCTGCTTCGTGCTGGCGAAGCGCTCCGGCCTGCCGTGGTTCTCCCGCGTCACCGGCGTGGTCTTCTTCGGGGCGTTCGCCGGGATCGCGTCCGGGGGTGGCAGTGTGGCGATGAACCTTGTGTTCACGGCCGCGGTCATCTTGGCCTCGGTGTGGCTGTCGGTGGTGTCCGTCCGGTTGTATCGGGAGGCGTGATGAGGTTTCGGGCGACGATCGAGCTGAACGGCAAGACGGCGACGGGGGTGCCGGTGCCGGACGAGGTGGTCGAGGCGCTGGGCGACAGCAAGCGGCCGGCGGTGAAAGTCAAGATCAAGAGCTATACGTACCGCAGCACGGTGTCCCGGATGGGTGGGCGGTTCATGTTGCCGTTGAGCGCGGAGCACCGGACCGCGGCCGGAGTCGAGGCGGGCGACCAGATCGACGTCGACCTGGAGCTGGACACCGAGCCTCGTGTGGTCGCAGTTCCGGATGACTTCGGCCAGGCGCTCGACGCGGAACCCGCCGCGCGCAAGGCGTTCGACAAGCTGCCGTTCACCCACCAGAAGGAGTGGGTGCGGTCCATTGAGGACGCCAAGAAGCCCGAGACCCGCGTGCGCAGGATCGAGAAGGCCGTTACGACGCTGCGCGGGTGAAGATCGCCAGCCACCGCCGGACATCCGGCATGACCGGGTCCGGGTGCACGGTGATCTCCTGCGACAGCTGAAGATCACCCGAGGCGAACGACGACACCTCGTCGAGCGTGAGGGGCCAGGGCGGGCCGTCCAGCGGCTCGCCCTCCTCGCGCACGCCGGCCGCCACGAACAGCGTCCCGCCCGGCGCGACCAGCGAGCCGATCCGCGCGATCGCCGACTCCCGCAGGTGCAGCGGGATCGACTGCACCGTCTGGATCTCCACGACGAGGTCGAACGCGCCGCGCCAGTCCTCCGGCAGCTGCAGCAGGTCGGCGGTCAGGAAGGCCACTTTGGACTCTGGGAACCGCTCCCGTGCCAGTTTGATCGCGGTGACCGAGGCGTCGAACGCCACGGTGTCGAAGCCAAGCCCCGCCAGGAAGTCCGCGTCCGAGCCGAGTCCACAGCCGACCACGATCGCGTGCTTGCCCGTGCCGTCGAGGTCACAGGCCCACTCGGCGAGCAGGGGGCGCGGTTCGCCGCGGTCCCATGGGATGGTCGCCTCGCCCTGTTCGGCCTGGGAGTACCGGTGCTCGAACCATCCGGTCGGGTCTTCGAGCGGGTCTGGTGCTGCTGTCATTTCGCCCCCACATGTGCCGGCTGAACCGTACCGGAAAACTCGTGTGTGATTGCGGACGGGAAGTGACCGCAATGGCCTCTAGGTTGTCCTCAACAGCCAAGAACAACCGAAAGAGGCAAGGCCATGACCTCCACCACCCTGACCGGCGAGCGTGCGGACCTGCTGGAGACGCTGTCCAAGAGCCGGGCGTTCCTGCTGCACACGGTGCAGGGCCTCACCGACGAGCAGGCCGGGCAGCGCACCACGGTCAGCGAGCTGTGCCTGGGTGGGCTGATCAAGCACGTGGCGACGGTCGAGCGCGGCTGGGCCGACTTCATCGTCGATGGCGCCGACGGCATGACCAAGCACCAAGTGGACTGGGCAGGCGGCTTCAAGATGCTGGAGGGCGAGACGCTCGCCGGGCACATCGCGTTCTACCAGGAGGTGGCGCGGCGCACCGATGAGCTCATCGCCACCGTGGATCTGGACTCCTCACACGAGCTGCCCAGGCAGCCGTGGTTCGAGCCGGGTGCCCGCTGGTCGGCGCGCCGGGTGGTGGCGCACCTGATCGCGGAGACCGCCCAGCACTCCGGCCACGCCGACATCCTGCGCGAGGCCATCGACGGTCAGAAGACCATGGGCTGATCGGACTCAGTTGGGGCTGCGGGCGGGCCGGCCCATGCGCTCGCCCGTCTGCACCATCGCGGTGGCCGTGGCGGTGGCGATGACCCGCCCGTGCTGGTCGGTCAGCTCGCCGCGCAACTGGCAGATCTGCTTGCCGCGGCGCACGACGTTCGCCCTGCCGATCAGCGTGCCGGGCCAGGCCGGGCGGAGGAACTGCACGTGCAGGTCCAGGGTCGGCGCGAACAGGCCGGGCCCGAGCGTGGCGGCCAGCGCCGGGCCCATCGTGTCGTCGAGCATCGCCGCCAGAAAACCTCCCTGCACATGTCCGGCCGGATTGGT
>CBIMJO010001720.1:0-2233 GCA_966244135.1 uncultured Actinocrispum sp.
AACAGCATCGACCTGGCCAAGAACCCTGACCTGGCAGGACTATCCGGCATCCAGATCATCGACAAGGTGGACGCCGAGGCCGGCCGGCGCGGGATGCGGGTGATCCTCGACCGGCACCGCCCGGATGCCGGTGCGCAGTCGGCCCTGTGGTACACCAGCGCGTACCCGGAGAGTCGCTGGATCAACGACTGGAAGGCGCTTGCCTCGCGGTACAAGGGAAACACGACCGTGATCGGCGCGGACCTGCACAACGAGCCGCATTCCATCCAGGGCGGTGGCGGATCCTGCTGGGGCTGCGGCGACAACGCCCGGGACTGGCGGCTGGCGGCCGAACGCGCCGGCAACGCGATCCTCGGCGTGAACCCGGACTGGCTGATCATCGTGGAAGGCGTGGACTGCGTCGCCGGCACGGGTACGCCCGAATGCGGCTGGTGGGGCGGGAACCTGGCCGGTGCCAAGCAGTTCCCGGTCCGGCTGAGCAAGCCGGAGAAGCTGGTCTACTCCGCGCACGAGTACGCCACCTCCGTATTCGCCCAGCCCTGGTTCAGCGACCCGTCCTTCCCGGCGAACATGCCCGCGCTGTGGGACCACTTCTTCGGTTTCCTGGAGAAGGAGAACACCGCGCCGGTCCTGCTCGGCGAGTTCGGCACCACGCTGGCCGACAGCCGTGACGGCGTGTGGTTGCGGGAACTGATGAAGTACTCCGGCACCGGACCGTCCGGAATGGACTTCACCTACTGGTCGTGGAATCCCAACTCCGGCGACACGGGCGGGATCCTGAACGACGACTGGACCACGGTGAACACCGCCAAGCAGGCCTACCTCACGCCGTACCTCATCCCACCCGTGGGTGGTGGCGGCCCGAGCGACCCGCCACCCGCACCCGGTGCCTGTACGGCGAACTACCACGTGGACAACTCGTGGAACGGTGGCTTCCAGGCCACGGTGAAGATCACCAACACCGGCGGCGACGCCGTGTCGAACTGGTCGGCCCGATGGACCGTACCCAGCGGGGTGCAGCTGGTGAACGGCTGGGGCGCAACCGTTTCCCAGCAGGCACAGACCATCACCGCTACGGCTCCGTCATGGTCGCCGACCCTGGCCCCGGGGGCGAGCGTGAGCGTCGGGTTCGTGGCCAACGGTCCCGCATCGCCCGGTGCCACGGCCTTCCGGCTGGGCAGTACCGATTGCACGGTTGTATGACATCAAGGGGACACCCCGGCTTGCCGGGGTGTCCCGTCGGGGCCGGATGTCCCGGGCGCATGTAACTTTCACGTCTGGCGTGAATATCGGATCACCACGCTGACATGGCCTTTCGAAGCGCTTCGACAGTCCGGCGGCTTCGCCGGGGCTGGACACTCGCAGGCGGCGCCGGTAGCACAGGGCGCGACGGTGCTCTGATCACGAACAGCTGGAGTGATGTCAATGTCGACGCTCACGGCAAGACCGCACCGATTGTCCTCGCTGCTACCGGTCGTCCTGCTGACGGCCGCACTGGGAACCGCCGCGGTTCCCGCCACAGCCGCGCCCGCTGCTGCCCTTGCCGCATCCGTCACGGTCAACGCCGGGTCGGGAGTCGGTCCGGTGCCGTCGAACGGGATCGGCCTCAACACCGCCGTCTACGACGGACACATGAACGACTCGGTGATCCCCGGCCTGGTCAAGGCCGCCGGTATCACCGCACTGCGCTATCCCGGCGGCTCCTACGCCGACATCTACAACTGGCAGACCAACACCGCGCCCGGTGGATATGTCGCGCCCAACACGAGCTTCGCCGACTTCATGCGCACCGCGCAGAGCGCTGGTGCCAACCCGGTCATCGCCGTCAACTACGGCACCGGAACACCCGCGCTGGCTCAGGCATGGGTGCAGAACGCGGCGAACAACAACTACGGGGTCAACTACTGGGAGGTCGGCAACGAGATCTACGGCAACGGAACCTATGGCGCCAACTGGGAAGCGGACGCGCACTGCACCGATGCCGCCGGAAAGCCCGTCACCGTGGGCAGTGCGCCGTCGCAGACGTACAACTGCGGTCCGGGCACGTACGCCAACAACGTCCTGTCCTACATCACGGCGATGAAGTCGGCCGCGCCCAACATCCACGTGTGCGCGGTGCTCACCACCCCGGGCTACTGGCCGGACAACGTGACCAACCCGCAGACGAGTCCGCAGCCGTGGAACCAGACCGTGTTGTCGATCCTGGGCGCCAAGACCGACTGCGTCATCGTGC
>CBIMJO010001721.1:0-2222 GCA_966244135.1 uncultured Actinocrispum sp.
CAGCAACTGTCCGAGCTCCGGGCCCGGGTGGTCACCCTCAGCGGCTGCGAAACCGGAATCAGCCGCACCCATCCCGGCGACGAGCTGATCGGGCTGACCCGCGCGTTCCTGTACGCGGGCGCGGCGACTGTGGTGGCCGGGCTGTGGCGGGTCGCGGACGACTCGGCCACCGAACTGATGACCTGCTTCTACCGCGGGCTGGCCGGCGGCGAGCCCGCGGTGGACGCGTTGCGGCACGCCATGCTCACCACGGCGGAAGGACCGGGCCGGTCCGCGCTCTATCATTGGGCGCCGTTCATCCTCGTTGGCGACTGGGAGTGACACCTGTGCAGACCCTCCTCGACACCGAACTGGATCTCGACGAGGACGACCTGACCGCCGAACGCGACGGGGACGGGGACGCCGCCGAAATCATCGGCGACCGCGACATCCGCGTACTGCTGCGCAAGAACCGGATCGCACTGGCCCGCGGCACCGCGACCAAAGTGGACAGTGGCCGCGACGGCGTGGCCGCCTACGACGTACCGCTCGCCGTCGTCGTGCATCCACACCCGCAGTGCAGCATCCAATGGTCACGGATGCTCGTCGACCTGTCCCCCACCGAAGGCGCGCGGATCAGCGACATGGCGCCGCGGGAGGTGTCCGACGACCAGCCGGTGGAACTCACCACGACCGTCGGCCTCGGGCTGAAGTTCGAGATCCTGTCGAAGGTGCTCAGCGCCGAGGTGAAACCGGAGCTGACCCGCAAAAGCACCGTCTACTTTCCACAGATCATCTCCTCCGGACCCGGTTTCACCCGCGGCTACTGGGATTTCCTGTCCGCCGGTGGCCGCTTCCCGCACGTCGACCGGCACCTTCGGCTGCTGGCCACCGTCCCCGAGGGACAGCCCCTGACCGCCCGGTTGCGGTTCCAGGCCCGCATCACCGTGCGCGGTATCGCGCGGGTGATCCCGCTGATCGCCAGGGGCCGGGGCATCGACGAGGTCCACACCTTGGCCGGTTAGCGTGGCAGCCGGGACCGGACAACCGCGTCGGCTTCAGCCCAGGGCGTTGGCCATGTCCCCGTAGTCGTGCATGGCGCTCAGCGCGCGGTCGACGGCATCGACCCAGGGCCGGGCCTTGACGAAATGGTCCTGTGCCCGCCCTCCTCGTCGCGTCTGGCGGCCGGTGACGACGGTGTGCGGATAGTCCTCGAACCTGTCGAGCCGGATCCGGGCTGCTGGGTCAGGACAGCCGTGACGCCGGGTTCGAGGGCGTCGGCGGCCCGCAGCCGGGCGGCCGTGAACTCTTCCGCCGTCCCCGTCCCCGTCAATGGCGATCGCGGAATTCCTGATCGTCCTCGGCGTCCTGGTAGAACAGTTCGGGATACCGCTCAGCGGTGGTCATGGCCCGGACCGCCGACAGCACGTCGCCGGTGTCGATGACATGACCGTGAAAATGAGCGGTGAGCGTGTAGGCGAACCTGGTCCGGCCCGTGCCGGAAGCGCCGCACACAACCGTCGTTTGGCACTGACCCGCGGAGACCTTCAAGGGGGTGTCCGGCATCCGCCCATCGTGGCACCTCGCTTCGTCCGCCCGCAGCGGTGTGAACCAGTGCCGCCCCTTCCGCTGATCGTGGACTCGATGCGCGGTCAGTCGAGGTGGCACCACCAGGTGATGCCTTCGCCGATCTGGGTGAAGCCGCAGGTCTGGTAGAGCTGCTTTCCTTCTGGGGTCGCGTTGAGCACGGCGTGGTGGGCGCCGGCTTTGCGGGCGGCCGCGCAGATCGCCGACAGCAGGGCGGTGCCGAGGCCGCGCCGTTGAAAACGCGGCCAGACGTCCATGTCGAACACACCGGCCAGGTCACCGTCTACAAAGGACCACGCCCGGCCCGCGAACGCGCCGCCGGGTAAGTGCGCGGCGGCGTACCAGGCTCGCGCCGGTTCCTCACGTGCCAAGGCGAACTGCACGCGATAGTCGGCGTGCTCACCTTGGTAGTCCGTGGAGTCGGTTTCCAGACGCACGCGGGGGTCATCCATATCGGGGATGTCGGCGAGGTCGGCCGTCATCCACCACGGTGACCACCCGCGCTCGAACCGCGCCGCGGCCAACGGTTCCGGGTCGACCTCCAGCCCGAGCCATGCACCGACCGGCGTGCGGCCCAGCTCCCGCGCGCGCTGCACCCCACGGCGCAACGCGTCCAGGTCGAGCCGGGACGGGAACACGACGTTCATCCCATCCGG
>CBIMJO010001722.1:0-2221 GCA_966244135.1 uncultured Actinocrispum sp.
CGGCCCCGTCGGCGTCCTTCCCGCCTAAAACCTGCGTTGTTCAGCAGACTCCTAGAGGGCCTTCAACCGGCTGACCCGCCGCAACGCGAGCCGCACCAGCACCAGGGTCAGCACGCCATAGACCAGGATCTCCAGGAACTGCATCACACCCATCCGGTCCACCGGCTGGTAGTCGATGTAGTGCCCACCGATTCCCTTGCCGGACAAGCAGTCCGCCTGCAGTTCCCGGGTGCGGTTGGTCAGGCTGCACTCGTACATGTTGCCGGACGGCACGGCGACCTCGTTGTTGTGGTCGCCGAGAAACCCTTCGCCCACCCACAGCACCCCGTCCGGCGCGGGATCCTGGAACAGGCGGATCGGGTACTTCCAGGTGGTGGTGACCCGTTCGGGCGGCAGCAGGTACGGCCGGATGCTCGTGGCGAACAGGATCCGGAACGTCACGTAGGTGGCCAGCGTGGCCGCGACCGCGAACACGCTCTGCCGGAACAGCGCGCTGAACGCGGCCCCAAGCGCGATCGCGAACAACGTGTACGTGATGGCCACGAACACGTTGGCCTCGAAGGTGATCGCGGTGAACCCACGCACCTGCAGGTCGCCGATCAGGAACCGTTCGATGACGTTGAGGATCACGGTCAGCGCCACGGCCGGGACCGCCAGCATCAGCAGGGTGGCCCGCAACCACTGCCGCGGTGTCGCGTCCTGCGTCCACGACACCAGGTGCGTGCGGTTGTCGAACTCCCTGGCCACCAGCGGCGCCGCCCAGAACGCGCCGATCACCGCGGCCAGTGCGACCGGCAGGTACGGCTTCCACCACACGATGTACACGTCCATGACGAAACCGAGCGGCTGGCCGGGCCCGGTCGTCAGGACGAACAGCCCCAGGCCGAGGGTGAGCCCACCGGTCACCGCTATGGCCACCCGATGCTGCCGCCAGACCACCCAAACCCAGCTGCGCCAACCGATCCGGTCGCGTTCGATGACGGTCACGCCGCGCCCCCGTCCCGGCTGCGAGCCAGGTGCGCGACCACGATGTCCTCGATCGACGCGGGTTCGGCGACCACGTCCTCCGGTGGGTCCGGCTCACCGGAGATCCGGACCAGCGACGTCCCGGCCGGTCCGGTGAAATGCCAGTGCTGGGACTGCAGTTCGTCGAGGTCGCCCTCGAGGATCAGGCTGCCCTTGCCCAGCAGCAAGAGATTGTCCGCCACCCCGACGATCTCCGCCACGATGTGCGTGGACAGCACCACGGCCGTCCCGCTGTCCGCGGCCTCGGTCAGCAGCTCACTGGTGACTTCCTTGCGCACCAACGGATCCAGGTTGGCCAGCGGCTCGTCGAGCAGCAGCAGATCCGGCCGCGCACCGATGGCCATCGCCAGCGCCACCTGGCTGCGCTGCCCGCCGGACAACCGCCCGCACGGCAGCTTCGGGTTGACCCGGAAGCGTTTCAGCCAGTACTCGGCCCGCTCCTGGTCCCACACCCGGTTGAGATGGCGGGCCAGCGCCAGCATCTCGTTGCCGGTGAACCGCTCGTACAACGGCTTGTCCTGCGCCACGAAGGCGATCCGCCCATCGGTTCGCACCTGCCCCTCGTCGGGTGCGAGCAGTCCGGAAAGGATGGACAGCAAAGTCGTCTTGCCGGACCCGTTCGCGCCGACCAGCGCCGTGATCTGCCCGCGCCGCAGCTCGAAGTCGCAGTCCCGCAACGCCCATTTCGCGCCATAGCGTTTGCCGAGGCCCTCGACCCGCTGGATGACGTTGTCCGCCACCGCAACCGTCACCTTCTCATGCCCCCTTGTCGGTGAGGACCGCGCGCACCAGCGCCTCGATGTCCTCGTTGTCCAGTCCCGCCGCATGCGCCTCGGCGACCCACTTGCCGAGCCGTTCGCGCAGTTCGTCCAGCGTCTCCTGGCTGGCGGTCCCCAGCGACGCGGAGACGAACGTGCCGGATCCCTGCCGCGCCTCGACCAGGCCGGAGAGTTCCAGTTCGCGGTACGCCTTGAGCACCGTGTTGGCGTTCACCCCGCTGCTCCTGACCACGTCCCGCACGGTGGGCAGGCGGTCTCCGGGCACCAGCCACCCCAGCCGCAACGCCTCCCGGACCTGCCGGACCAGCTGCAGATAGGCGGGCAACCCAGCGCTCCGGTCGATCCGGAACTCCACCAGCCCCCTCCAGAATTGTTCTACTTAACTAAGACACTAGCTAACTAGAACACCCACCCCC
>CBIMJO010001723.1:0-2213 GCA_966244135.1 uncultured Actinocrispum sp.
CGGGCCACGGCGATCGCCTCCCGGATGAGGCTGTGGCGGCGCGGGTCCGGGCTGGGTACGTGGAGCCGGGGGTGGCGGTGGTGCGTGGGGCGCGGGATGTGGGGGCGACGCGGGCGGTGGTTTTGGGGTCGTATTACGCGTATTTCGAACGCGTGCATCCGGAGTGGGGGTTGGCGCGGCATCCGTATGTGCGGGCGCGGTTGGCGCAGGTGGCAGAGGTTCGGGCGGCGGCGGGGCCGGACTTACCCGTGTCTTTTGTCGAGATTCCTTATGTGGTGGGGGCTGCGCCTGGGCGTGTGCCTGGATGGGCTGTGCCGTATGTGAAGTGGGTTCGGTCGAAGGCGCCTCTCCTTGCGCCGAAGGGAGGGACGGCCGTGACCAGCGCCAGGGCGGTGGCGGAGGCGGCGGTGACAGCGCTTGAGAATGGTGAAGCGAAAGACATTCCGGTGGCAGAGGAGAACGTGTCCTGGAAGGACTTCATCGACCGGATGGCCACCGCGGCCGGCCGGCCGCGGAAGGTCTACGAAGTGCCGGATTCCCTGGTGCGGGCCTTGTTCCGGGTTGCTGGTCTGGTGAACAAGACCCAGCACATGGACATCGGGCACCTCGACGACCTGTTCCTGCGCGAGCTCTATGTCCCGCCGCACGCACCACGTGACGTGGACGCGGCGATCGTGGACACCGTGACTCAGTAGGAGTCGTGCCAGTTCCACCACTCGTACGGCTTGGTCTGCGGGTAACCCGACGGCGAGTCTTCCCATTCCTCTTGCCGGCCAAGGGCGGTCATGTCGAGATACGCCCACGTTCCGCCCATCACCTCGTCACCGCGGCCGTTGATGAAGTACGTCCGGTAAACCGAATCGCCGGAACGGATGAAGGCGTTGGTGCCGTGCCATTCGTCGACACCGAAGTCCTTGTCGAACGAATCGGTGATGGTCACCCACGGGTGCGTCCACCCCATCCGGGACTTCACGCGGGCGATATCCGCTTGCGAGCCACGGGATGCGAACACCAACGTGGTGTCGCGCGCATTCAGATGACCGACATGCGCGACCTGATCGGCGACCATCGAGCACCCGATACACGCATGGTCGGGCCAGCCGTGCACCCCGGGTTCGTAGAACGCGCGGTACACGATCAGCTGACGCCGCCCCTCGAAAAGCTCGGGCAGGGTCAGCCGACCCGAAGGGGTGTCGAACGAGTAGGACTCAGTGATCTCCACCCACGGCATGCGGCGGCGCTGGGCGGCCATCGCGTCCCGCGCCCGGGTCAGCTCCTTCTCCTTCACCAGCAGCTCTTGCCGGGCCGCCTCCCACTCCGATGCGGTCACGATAGCGGGCGTTTTCATTGCGGTACCTGCCTTTCCAGATGGTCCTTCAACGCGTCGAGCGGGCCGTCCCAGTCACGGGCCAGGGCGGCCAGGAACTGCTGCGCCACTTGCATGGGCGCCGACCGCAGCCGGTAGCGCACCCGGCGCCGCTCGCCCTGCTCGGCGGTCACCAGGCCGGCCTCGGCCAGCAGGGTCAGGTGCTTGGCGATCGCCTGCCGGGTGATCGGCAGGCGTTTGGCCAGGTCGGTGGCCGTGGTCGGGCCGGCGGCGGCCAGCGCGGCGAGGATCCCGCGCCGGCTCGGGTCGGCCAGGGCGATGAAGACCTGCTCGGCGATCGCCTCGTGGTCAGGCTGCATTGAGATAGTCGACCAGTTCGCCCAGCTCGCTCGCCCACCCCTTGGTGTTGCCGTTGTAGGCCTGGTCGTACGCCTCCTGCGACAGCTGCGAGAAGCCGGACTCGACGACCGTCAGCCGGGTGCCCGAGCCGGTCGGTTCGAGGGTGAACTCGACGTAGGTGCGGCGCGGATCCTCCTCGGGCAGGCCGTAGATGTGCCAGGTGTAGCCGAAAACCCTTGGCTCCTCGACACGTTCGACCCGCATCTCCGCCCTGTGCCCGTGGTCCCAGGTCATCTCCGCGGCCCCACCCGGACGCAGGTCGATCTTCGCCGAGTTGCCGAACCACGAACCGAGCCCTTCAGCGGTGGTGATCGCCGCCCACACCCGCTCCGGCGAGTGGGCGATGTCGATGGTGCGCTCGATGCGATCGGGGAACGCCATGATCTGCCTCCAAGAGTGAGTAGCAACTGACTGGTTGCGACACTATTGCAACCCGCCGGTTGCGTCAATCCCGAGTAAGCCCGTCCTCGACGGGTACTCACACGTA
>CBIMJO010001724.1:0-2195 GCA_966244135.1 uncultured Actinocrispum sp.
CGAACGTCCACGCTGATCGTGTCCAACGGTGTGTGGGTACCCACCGGGCCATACCACTGCGTGAGGTGTTCCGGCCGGGTCCACGCCCGGAAGACCAGCTCCCGGGGTGCGTCGAAGACCCGGTGAATGCTCAGCTCACGCATCGCGGTCGCCTTTCATGATCTCGCGCAGGTGCTCGTCCAGGCGGTCGAAGCTGCCCTCCCAGAACGGCCGGTACCGCTCGATCCACTCGGACACGTCGGCCAGCGGCCGGCCGTCCAGCCGGCAGGGGCGCCACTGCGCGGATCTGCCTCGCACGATCAACCCCGCCTTCTCCAGCACCTTCAGGTGTTTCGACACCGCGGGCAGGCTCATGTGGAACGGCTCGGCCAGTTCGGTGACCGTCGCCTCGCCGCCGGCCAGGCGCGCCAGGATGGCCCGCCGGGTCGGGTCCGCCAGCGCGGAGAACGTCATGCTCAGCTGATCGGCCACTTAACCACCTAGTTAATTAACTGACTGGTTCACCATAGCTCAGCTGTCAAGGGCGGCGATGAACTTGGTGAGCAGCCGCGCGAACGCGGCCCGGTCCGGCGGCGGCCAGTCCGCCATGGCTTCGGCGAAAACCCGTTGGCGCGCTTCATGAGCGGCCTCGACCTGGCGCCTGCCCACCGCGGTGAGCGAGACGAGGGTGCGCCGGCCGTCGTGCTGATCCGCTTGCCGGACAAGCAATCCCTCGTCGACCGCGCGGGCCACCAGCCGGCTCGCGCGCGGCTGGTCCACACCGAGGGCGCCGGTCAGGTCGGTCACCGAGCAGGGGCCACGGTCCTCGACCGCGTCCAGGACGCCGAACACCGCCGGGTCCACGGGCATGTGCTTGGCCAGCGCGCGCCGGCTCTGCCGCCGCCGGATCGCGACCATCGCGCGTTCGACCAGTTCCACGTCAGGGTCCATGCATGCTATCTTACATTTACATGTCTTCTTACATGGAGGTTCCGGTGAAGCCGCTCGGCTACTGGCTCAAGCACATCGACAACGAACTGGAGGCGGCCTTTGACAAGTTGCTGGCCGGGGAGGACGTCTCCCGACGGCAGTGGCAGGTGCTCAACACCATCGCGTCCGGCGCCCGCTCGGTCGAGGCGATCGACACCGCGGCGCGGCCGTTCCTCTCGCCGGAAATGCCCACGCTGCAACCGATCGTCACTTCGCTGGCGGCACGCGGCTGGGTGGCTGACTGCGAGTTGACCCCGTCCGGCCAAGAGGCGTTCGACGGGATCTCCGCCAAGGTGCACGCGTTCCGGCGGCACGCCATCGCGGGACTGTCCGACGACGAGTACGGCACTTTGGTGTCACTCCTCGAACGGGTGGCTGCGAACCTCATCCCGGCGCGCTAGACTCATTGTTGAAGCTTCAACATTTGGAGTCGACCATGATGCCCGTGCTCTACCTCAGCCACGGCGCCCCGCCGCTGGCCGACGACCCGTTGTGGACCCGTCAGCTCGCCACCTGGGCGGGGGATGTGCCTGCACCGACAGCGATCCTGGTCGTCTCCGCGCACTGGGAGGAGGCGCCGCTCACCATCGGCGCGACCGCCACGGTGCCATTGGTCTACGACTTCTGGGGCTTCCCGGAGCGGTACTACACGGTCCAGTACCGCTCACCGGGAGCGCCGGAACTGGCCGCCAAGGTGCGCAAACTCGTGCAGTCACCCGTTCAGGACGCGCCGGACCGCGGCCTCGACCACGGCGCCTACGTCCCGTTGGTCGAGATGTACCCGGACGCGGACATCCCGGTGCTGCAGATCTCCATGCCCACCCTCGATCCCGAGACGCTGGTGGACCTCGGCCGGCAGCTGGCGCCGTTGCGCGACGAGGGCGTGCTGATCCTCGGCAGCGGCTTCTTCACGCACAACCTGAGCGGCCTCAACATGTCCGCGGGCACCGACATCACACCCCCGCAGTGGTCCAGCGAGTTCGACCACTGGGGCGCGGAAACCCTGGCCACCCGCGACTTCGACGCCCTGATCGACTTCACCCACAAAGCCCCGGCCGCCCGCCTCGCGCACCCCCGGACGGAACACTTCGCGCCGCTGTTCGTGTCGCTGGGCGCGAGCCTGGCCTCGGCGGACACCGCGCAGACCACCATCGACGGCTACTGGTATGGGCTGTCGAAGAGGTCGGTGCAGTACTTTTCCGCTTCGGGCGAGATCTTGCTGACCT
>CBIMJO010001725.1:0-2189 GCA_966244135.1 uncultured Actinocrispum sp.
CGCCCGATCGGTGGCCGCGTCCCAGAACGAGGGCAGCACGCGGTCGCCGGTGAGCGCCTCACGGGTCAGCGCGCCCGCGTCGAGCCAGTCGTCGTACCGGGAATCGGGGTCGGTGCGGCCGCGTTCGAACCGGAGTGAAGCCGGGCGCAGGAAGTCGTGCGCGTGCACCCGGACGACCGGGCGCCCGAGCACCCGCAGCGGGTCGACGAGGGCGTCGGCCAGCGTGCCGGGCGAGGCCGCCGGGGCCCCGTCCACCGCGACCCGCAACCGGCCGGACATGCCGGTCAGGCGGGTCACGATCTGCTCGGCGAGGACGTCCGGCGAGACGGGTCGGAAGCGCACCGGCGAATTGTCGTACCCCGCATGTACAACCTGGGTGTCGGTGCTTGGAGATCGCTGGAAGGCGTTTAGGGTGATGGATCGTGGCTGACTCCTTCACACACCTGCATGTGCACACCGAGTACTCCATGCTCGACGGAGCGGCCAAGCTCAAGGACATGTTCGCCCAGTGCGAGCAGCTCGGTATGACCTCCGTGGCGATCACCGACCACGGGCACATGAACGGCGTGTACGACTTCTACAAGCAGGCCACCGCCGCCGGGATCAAGCCCGTGCTGGGCATCGAGGCCTACGTGGCGCCGGGCTCGCGGCACGTGAAGGACCGGATCCGCTGGGGCGACCCGGGCCAGAAGAGCGACGACGTGTCCGGTAGCGGTGCGTACACGCACCAGACGATCTGGGCACGCAACGCCACCGGCCTGCGCAACCTGATGCGCGCGGCCAGCCTGGCCTCGTTCGAGGGCCAGCTGGGCAAGTGGCCGCGGATGGACAAGGAGCTGCTGGCCGAGAACGCCGACGGCCTGATGGCCACCACCGGCTGCCCGTCCGGCGAGGTGCAGACCCGGCTGCGGCTGGGCCAGTTCGACGAGGCGGTCCGGGCCGCGGGCGAGTGGCAGGACATCTACGGCAAGGACAACTTCTTCGTCGAGCTGATGAACCACGGCATCGACATCGAGCTCAAGGTCCGCAACGAGCTGCTCGAGGTGGCCAAGAAGCTCAACATCCCGCCGGTGGTGACGAACGACTCGCACTACACGTACGCCCACGAGCGCGACGCGCACGACGCGCTGCTGTGCGTGCAGACCGGCAAGACCCTGCAGGACCCGACCCGGTTCAAGTTCGACGGCGAGGGCTACTACCTCAAGTCGCCGGACGAGATGCGCGCGATCGACTCCTCGGACATCTGGCAGGAGGGCTGCCGCAACACCCTGCTGGTCGCCGAGAAGGTGGACACCGCGGGGATGTTCGAGTTCCGCAACCTGATGCCGAACTTCCCGATCCCGGAGGGCATGAGCGAGGGCGAGTACTTCACCCAGCAGGTCTGGGAGGGGATGAACCGCCGCTTCCCGGACGGCGTCGACGAGGTGCACCGCAAGCAGGTCGAGTTCGAGATCGGCGTCATCCTGCAGATGGGCTTCCCGGCCTACTTCCTCGTGGTCGCCGACCTGATCAACTGGGCCAAGTCCAACGGCATCCGGGTGGGCCCCGGCCGTGGCTCGGCCGCGGGCGCCCTGATCGCCTACGCGATGGGCATCACCGACCTCGACCCGCTGGCGCACGGGCTGATCTTCGAGCGGTTCCTCAACCCGGACCGCGTGTCCCCGCCCGACATCGACATCGACTTCGACGAGCGCCGGCGCGGCGACGTCATCCGGTACACCACCGAGCGGTGGGGCGAGGACAAGGTCGCCCAGGTGATCACGTTCGGCACGATCAAGGCGAAGGCCGCGATCAAGGACGCCGCCCGGGTGCTGTTCGGCCAGCCCGGCTACGCGGTGGCCGACCGGATCTCCAAGGCCTACCCGCCCGCCGTGATGGCCAAGGACATCCCGCTCTCGGGCATCCACGACCCGAAGCACAAGCGGTACGCCGAGGCCACCGAGATCCGCACGCTGTACGACCAGGACCCGCAGGTCAAGCAGATCATCGACACCGGGCGCGGGCTGGAGGGCCTGATCCGCAACGCCGGTGTGCACGCCTGCGCGGTGATCCTGTCCGCCGAGCCGCTGCTGGACGTGATCCCGCTGTGGAAGCGCCCGCAGGACGGCTCGATCATCACCCAGTTCGACTACCCGACGTGTGAGTCGCTGGGCCTGCTGAAGATGGACTTCCTGGGGCTGCGCAACCTC
>CBIMJO010001726.1:0-2178 GCA_966244135.1 uncultured Actinocrispum sp.
GAGCGCGCGCCCGAAGCGACGGGTGAGCCCGGCGGCCTCGACATTCACAGCGGATGTCCCTTCCTCATCGTGGGATTGATCAGGACGACAACGACACTCAGCGACGCGACCACCAGGTAGACCGGCGTCAACAGCTGAGCCGACATCGCCGCCAGCACACCGATGCCGGTAGCGAGGCTGGTGCCCAGCACGGTCGTCGACCAGGCAGCCAGGCCGACCACAGCGCCCAGCGCGGGCGAACCGGATACCGTCGTGGCCGCCAGCGACAACGCGCACACGGCAGTCATCGGCACCAACCACAGCCACGTGATGCCAGTGGCCGTCGGCATCACCAAACCTGCTACAACACCCATCGCGGCATAGCAGCCGAACACTGCGACCGACCGCACCAGCAGCACCAACCGTTGACTCACCGGCAGAGTCGCGGTGACCTCTCCGGCCGGGTCCGTGCCTGGTCCGTAGGCGAAGGCGATGGCCACACCTGCCAGCGCCGGGGCGATCAACGGCACCAGCGGTGTGCTGGCCTCCGCCGACACCACCATGCCGATGATCAGCACCGCCGTGCTCGCGACCAGCCACGGCAGTACCAGGGAAGGCGTGGTGACCAAGGCACGCGCCAACGCCGGTGAACGCAGCAGCCAGCCGGCGAGCCGTTCAGTCCAGCCGACCCGCGAGGGCCAGGTCGCTGCGGTGACCTCGATCCACACCTTCGTCAGATCGACGTCGCCGGCATCTCCTGCCGCGACCGCGCGGCAGGCGGCGCAGTCCAGCCGATCGGCAGCGTGTTCATGTTTGTGCATCAGCCATCCACCTGCTTCAGGGCATTGCGCAGTAACCGCCGAACCCGGGAGGCGCGGCTCTTCACCGTGCCCTCGGGGACGTTCAGGCACCGGGCGACCTCCGCCACGGGCCGGTCCTCGACGTACAGCAGCCGCCACAGTTCGCCGTCCGCCGGGCCGAGCGCGTCGACCGCGGCCGCCAGATCAGCGCGGTCGGCGGCCACAGCACCAGGATCGACACCGTGATCGACACTGTGGTCGTCCGTCCACCCACTCACGACGTGCGGATTGCGGCGCAACCACAACGCGGCCTGGCGCGTGGCTATCCCCCACAGCCACGCGCCAGGCCGTCCGGCCGGCCGGTAGCGGACAGCTCCTCGCCAGACGGCCACGAACGTCTCCTGCAGCACGTCCTCCACGGCCGCCGGGGCGAGATGCCGCCGCAACCGTCCGGCCAGCCAGGGAGCGTTGGCGGCGTACAACCGCCGCAGCGCACCCGCGTCGCCAGCCGCGACTGCGGCGATCAGCTCGTCGTCGTCCATCACGTTGTCTATTGCACGCCAACCGGCTTCGGTTCACAGCAATCCTGGCGTCCCTTGACACGTGTTCACGCCATTCATACATTCATTGTAACTTTGTATGATTGACGGAGTGGGAGGCGGTCCGGATGGGGCTCGGCAAGAATGCCGTTGTGCTGGGCGGAAGTGCCGCAGGTCTGTGTGCCGCGGGGGCGCTCGCCCCGCACTTCGATCACGTGCTGGTGCTGGAGCGTGATGAGCTTCCGGCGGAGGCCGAGCACCGGCGGGGCGTCCCACAGAGCAAGCACCCGCACTTCCTGCTCAACTCCGGCCGCCGGTCGATCGGGGAGCTGTTTCCCGGGTTCGAGGACGACCTGATCGCCGCCGGCGGGCTGCATCTGATGCCGTCGCTGGACGCCGCCTACCTCGACGGTGATGGGTGGGCCGCCCGCAAACGCAGCTCGATGACCATGATCTACAGCTCGCGGATCCTGATCGAACGCGTCTTGCGCGACAAAGTCCGGGAACTGCCCAACGTCGTCATCCGCGAAGGCGTCACGGTGACCGGCCTGACCGTCCGGAGTGGACAGATCACTGGGGTCGATTTCGATGCTGAGCATGTCGACGCCGACTTCGTGGTGGACGCCATGGGCCGCGGTTCGTCGGTCGGCACCTGGCTGGTGGCGGCGGGCTGGCCCGAACCCGAGGTGCAGACCCTCGACGCCAAGGTCACCTACACCTCACGCTGGTACGACCTGCCCACCGAGCGGCCTCCGTCGTGGTGGTGGCAGCACCTGGTGATCATGCCGACCCTCGACAAGCGCCAACACCCCGCCGAGCACGAGTTCCTGGTCAACTTCTTCCCGATCGAGGGCAACAGG
>CBIMJO010001727.1:0-2175 GCA_966244135.1 uncultured Actinocrispum sp.
ATGGATCATGGCGAGGATCCCGTCGCCGCGGTCGAGGAACGGGTCGCGGTTGTGCGGGGCTATCCCGGCCAGCCGCAGCGCCGACTCGAAGATCCGGTACATGTCGTGCCGGAGCATCGCCCTTCCGGTGTTCGTCCGCGTCGTCGAGGCCTCGATGTCGATCGCGACGATCGACCGGTATCGAGGCAGTCCCAAAGCGATCATGGCAGCCCCTGCGTAGTCTGCTATGGAAAGTGTGCTGCCCGGTGTACGCGGCCGGGCAGCACAGATGTGACATCAGCGTGCGCACCGCCAGGAGTACGCGTCCGACGGGTTGAGCACGACCGAGAACGCGCCGCCGCCGTACTGGTTCACGCACGCGGCATCCATGTTCACGCCGTAGTAGTTCCCCGTGTAGGGCGAGTAGCAACGCCACGAGAAGGCGTCGTGCGCGTTGAGCAACCTCGCCTCCAGCGGGCGCCACTCCTGAATACGGCATTGGCGGGCGACATCAATGCCGCCGATGATCACTGCTGCCGACGCGGTGGGCGACGTCGCGATTCCGATCCCGACCAACCCGATCATCCCTACGGCCGCAGCCACCGCGCGGCGAAGGCGGCCACCTGACGATTTCGTACTGCGCATGGTCTTCACCCTTCAGGTCCCGAGCGTCCTCAAGGCCGCTCCTTACCCCTGTTCAACCAGGTAAGCGACCCGGTCCGACAGGGCTCTCGAACGGTCCGTACAAGCTCGCAAAGGTCCGTACAAACCCGTACAGACCTCAGCAGGGCGGGGAGTAGGCACGGTCGGAGACGAACTGGTCCCATTCCGCGGGAGTGATGGAGTCGCCGGAGCCGGTGCAGATGGTGCGGGCGACGGCGTCGGGGTCGGTGGTCCACATGCGGACGGCCGGCTCGCGGCCACCAGCGAGGAGGGTGTGGCCGTCGGGGCTGAACGTGATGGTGAACAGTTCGCCCGCAGCGGCGGAAAGGGTGGCCAGCAATACCGGACGTGCGGGGGTCTGGAGGTCCCAGAGCCAGATCGTTTGGTCGGTGCTGGCAACTGCGAGGGTTTTCGTTCGCGGGTGGAAGCCGAGGTCGTAGATCTCGTCTACGGGACCGATGAGCCGGGTGTCGATGAGCGCGGGACTGATGGGGTTGCTGACGTCGACGAGCCGGACCGTGTAGTCGGCGCCGCCGAACGCGATCACCCTGCCATCCGGTCCGGCGGCGACGGAGTACACCGATCCGATGAACTTTGGCGTGGTGTAGACCTGTCGCGGATGTGTGCGATCGCTGAGATCCCAAATCGTGCCGAATCCGTCCCCGCTGGCCACACCGAGCAGGTGCCCGTCCGGAGTGAACCGCACTCCGTAGGCGTTCGTGCCCACACTGACCGTCGACTGGACGACGGGATGCGCGGGATCACTGACATCGATCAGCCGCGCCGTTCCGTCATCGCACGAGGCCGCCAGAGTCCGGCCGTCCGGGCTGTAGACGATCGACTGGATGGTCGTCGTTCCGGCGTGCACGGGCACGCCCAACCGCACGGGAGTGTCCGGTTTGGACACATCCCAGAAGCTGAGGGTGCCATCGATCGAACCGCCGACCGCGGTCCGGCCGTCCGGCGACAGCGCGGAGGAACCGACGAGTGTGCTCAAGGGCGTGGTGTTCGTCAGCGGTGGGGCTGCGGCCGGCTTCCCAGGGGCAGCCAGGTTCCAGGGGAGCAGGTTGTTGTTCCCAGACCCTACGAGCAGTCGGTCGCCCTTCTCCGAATAGGTGGCAGAGAAGACGGTGCCGGTGCCGCTGTGCAGGAGGGGCCCGGGTAAGCGCCAAATGCGGGTGACGCCATCGGTCGACAGCGTGGTGATGGTGTCCGGATCCTGATACGCGACGGCCGCCACTGGTGCGGGATGCGGCAATGTGCCGATGGACTGGCGGGTGCGCAGATCCCACCGCCACAGGTTCGTATCTGAACTCGCCCCGGCGAGGGTCGCGCTGTCCGCGGTGAACGTCAGATGGTTGACCCAGCTCGCTGGTCCGCTCAGTGGCGGACCCGACGGCTTCGCGTGTGCGGGATCGGCGATGTCCCAGGTGTAGACGACGTGTTCGGCCGCGGTGCCAGCGGCGAGCGTGCGTCCGTCGGGTGAGATGGCGATGGTGAAGATCCGGCTGGCAGGGCCGGTCAGCGTGGGCA
>CBIMJO010001728.1:0-2171 GCA_966244135.1 uncultured Actinocrispum sp.
CAGCTGTTGTACGGTGAGGGTGCCAGGCATGGGGCCGAGCTGGTGGACAGCGGCCTGGTGGTGGCCAAGCTGGACGCGGTGTACCACGCCCCGCTCTTCGTCAACGGCAAGCCCTTCCGGGTGGCGCTGTCCGTGACCAAGCTGCGGGTCGCGGACTTCACCCTGCACCAGGTTGTCCACTGTGGACCATCGGAGTCGGACAAGGTCGGTGTGGTCGCCAACGTCACGCTGGCCCCGTACGACCTGAAGACCGAACGGCCGCGGCGGCTGACCGAACATGAGCGCGACTTCCTCGCGGGGTGGCGCTCGGAGAGCGAAAACGGTGCCTGAGCTGACTTTCGGCGACCCGCACGAGCGGGACGACCTCGGCGCGTTCGTGGCCAGGGCCGTCCGGCTCGACGCGGCGTCGGTGATCCGCCTGCGCTCCCGCGGCGACGGGGAGTTCATCGAGGCCTGGCTGGCCACGCCGTTCGACGTGCTGGCCACCCGCACCGTGCGCGGATCGCTGCACCCGGGGGACATGACCGTCTCGGCCAACGAGCTGCTCGCCGCGCTGGCGATCGTGCGCGGCGAGACGGTCGACCCGGGACGGTCACAGGACATGATGTGGCGCTCGGCGCTGCCGCCCGGCCAGGGCTGGCAGGTGATCGACCAGCTGCCCGCGGGGGTGGTGGCCTCGTTGGCGGACAAGGGGATCGAGGTGGCCAGGGAGAACGCCGGCCCGCACGGCACCCCGCCCGCCTCGCTGCTCGACCAGACCGTGCTCACCGTCAGCAGCGACGGCATGGAGATCAAGGTGCCGCTGCGCTGCCTGTTCGCCATGTCCGGCATGGGGTTCATCGGCAACGAGGGCCCGGACGACCAGGTCCGGGTCACCGCCACCGACTCCTGGCTGCGCATCGACGCCCGCTTCGGCGCCGTCGTCCGCCGCCGGCACGCTCTGCTGCCGCTACTCGTCTGAGTTTCGTAAGGAGCGTTTCCGGGCCCGCCGGGGCATGCTTACCGGCATGACCGATGAGCCCGCGAACGACGACCCGGCCAAGGACTGGCTCGCCGAGACGTTCCCCGAGCCTGAGCCGTGGCCGGAACCGCTCCCGCACGACCGCGCCGCCCCGGACGTGCCCGCGCCTGCCCACTCCCGGCTGGCCGACGGCCTGAAGGGCGCCGCCGCGCTCGCCGCGGGCCTGTACGTCTACGACGCACTCACCGACGACTCCGGCAGCAGCGGCGACACCAGCGGTGGCTCCTAGGTCAGCCAGACCGCCGCGTCCGGGGCGAGCTGGCCGTCCACCAGCGGCTCGCTGGCCAGCAGCAGCTGACCGGGTGGGATCGGGACCGGCGCCGGGGTGGTGTTCAGCGCGCAGATCAGGCCGCCGCCCTTGCGCCGGAACGCGAAGCAGCCCGGGGGGGCGCCGTACCACTCGATCTCGGTGCCGGCGAAGGACTTGTTGGTCTTGCGCAGCTCGATCGCGTGCCGGTACAGCGACAGCATCGAGTCGGAGTCCTCCAGCTGTGCCTCGACCGTCAGCGGCGCCCACTCCAGCGGCATCGGCAGCCAGGTCTCGGCGCCCGTGGAGACCCCGTACGGTGGCTGGGAACCCTCCCAGGGCACCGGGATCCGGCTGCCGTCACGGCCGGGCCGGGTGTGCCCGGAGCGCTCCCAGATCGGGTCCCGCAGGGCCCACTCCGGCAGCTCCACGGTGGGCAGTCCGAGCTCCTCGCCGTTGTACACGTAGATCGCGCCGGGCAGCGCCAGCTCCACCAGCGCCATCGCCCGGGCCCGCCGCTGGCCGATCTCACCGTCGCCGTAGCGGGTCACGTGCCGCACGACGTCGTGGTTGGACAGTGTCCACGTCGGCGTGCCGCCCGGGGCCGCGCGCAGCGTGCCCTCGATCGCCGTGCGCACCGCGTCGGCGTCGAAGTCCGCGGCCACCAACCGGAAGTTGAAGCCCAGGTGCAGCTCGTCCGGGCGCAGGTAGCGGGCGAACCGCTCGTCGTCGCGCACCCAGATCTCGCCGATCAGCATCCGCTCCGGGTACCCGTCGACGACCTTGCGGATCATGCGGTGAATGTCGTGCACGGCATCGTTGTCGAACCGCGGGTCGATGGAATTGTCGTGCAGAACGCTGTTTCCCTGTTCGACGCGCTCGAGATCCATGTCCGGCAACGAC
>CBIMJO010001729.1:0-2166 GCA_966244135.1 uncultured Actinocrispum sp.
TTCACCGTCGAGGTCGCCGCGCGGCTCGGTGAGGTCCACGCGGCCGCCGCGCTGGTCGGCACGAGGCTGGTCCGGCAGATGATGACGGTCGCGCCGATGCTCGAACGGCTCAGACGCCTGCTGGCCGGTGTGCCCGCGGACGAGCTCGACGCGGTCGCCGAGGTGCTCGCCCGGCACCGCGCGACCGGGCTCGGCTGCCGGGTGGTCGCGGCCTACCTGGTGCCGACCCGGGTGGACTGGGTGGACGACGTCTGCCGGGAGGCGGTCGCGATCACCCAGCAGTACTCGTGGCTGGGGCAGGATCTGCTGCTGCAGTCGCTGAGCACCGGCGAGCAGTACACCCTGCTGGTCACGGAGGCCTCGTTCTGGTTCAAGCTCGCCAGTGAGGAGCGCCTGCGCGTGGCCGCGGCCAGGATCGGCCCGTCGATCGCGCCGGGGGTGGTGTCCTTGCTGGACCGGCACAAGGGCAGCAAGCCCGACCGCAGACGTCTGCTCAAACTGCTCGGCCAGCTGCCGACCGATGAGGCGTTCGGGCTGATGCTGGCCCGGGTGGACGAGCCGCTGGTCCGGCCCGTCCTGCTGGACATGATGAACCGGTTCCCGGAGCGGGCGGGGCGGCTGCTGGCCGAGGCGGGCGAGACTGCATTGCTGCGTGACCATCTCGTCGCGCATCCCGAAGTCGCTCCTCCCGGCGGGGTGGCCGAGGTAGCCGGGGTTCCCGACGCGACCGGCCTGCCGTCGGTGCTGGTCGATCCGCCGTGGACCCGTCGCCGTGAACCTGTTGTCCTGCACGGGCTTCAGCCCGTCGGGCAGTCCCTTGTCCGCTGGACGCCGGGGGAGCGCGAGGAATGGGCCGCGTCACCGGTGGACGAGTGCTGGTCGGGCACGTTCCCGGACTGGGATCAGGCCATGCGGCAGTACCGAGGCTTCCAGTTGCCCTGGTACCAGGAGGTGTGGCTGTTCACGCGTGGACCGGCCGAGGTGATCGACCCGGTGCTGAGCTCGTGGCGGCCGTTGCACACCAGCGCGTTCGAGTGGGGCAGACCGTTCGCGGCCAGGCATGGGATCGCCGGTCTGCCGGTGCTTCAGTGGGTCGCGTCGAAGGCGCCCGCGCCCAACGGTGAGCTGTTGTTGCCGTTCGCGGACGTCTCGGTGGCGCAGCTGATGGCGGAATGGCTGGTGCGGAACAAAGGCGCACGCTCGACCGCGGAGGTCTGGTTGCGCCGGCATGCGGAGTTCGCGGCGGCAGTCTTGGTGCCCGCCGCGCTGGGCAGGCCGGGCAGACACCGCAGTGAAGCCGAGGCCGCGCTGTTGTTCCTCAACGGCGTAACGGATGTTCGGTCAGCCGCCCGCGAATACGGCGAGGACGCGTCGCGGGCGATCGAGGGCTTGCTCGCGTTGGGTGAGCTGGGCGTCCTGCCGCCGAAGATGCCCACGCTCCCGGCATGGGCACACCCAGGCATGTTCCCGCAGATCCTCTTGCGGGACAGAGAGACGGCCCTGCCGGTCGCCGCTGTCGGCCACCTGCTCACGATGCTGCAGATATCCACAGTGGACTCCGCGTACGCGGGCGTCCGCATCGTCCAAGACCTGTGCGACCCGGCGTCGCTGGCGGAGTTCGCATGGGACCTGTTCGAGCGCTGGCGCGGCGCGGACTCCCCGGCGAAGGAATCGTGGGCGCTCACCGCGTTGGGCCTGCTCGGCAACGACGACACGGTTCGCGCGCTGACCCCGGTGATCCGCGCCTGGCCGGGTGAGAACGGGCACGCCAAAGCCGTGCTGGGCCTGGATGTGCTGGCCGCCATCGGCACCGGCATCGCGTTGACGCATCTGCACGGGATCGCGCAGAAGCTGCCGTTCACCGCGTTGAAGGAGCGGGCGAACGAGAAGATCACCGCTGTCGCGGCAGGTCTCGGGCTGACCGCCGACCAGCTGGCCGACCGGCTCGTGCCCGCCTTCGGCCTGGACGAGACGGCGTCGCTGACGATCGACTACGGGCCGCGCCGGTTCACCGTAGGCTTCGACGAGTCGCTGCGGCCCTACGTCCTCGATGGGGATGGCAAGCGGCGCAAGGACTTGCCGAAGCCGGGTGTGAAGGACGACCCGGTGTCGGCCCCGGTCGAGCCGTAGCCCCCGCCCAATGAGTGGAGCGCCGGAAGGCCGCTG
>CBIMJO010001730.1:0-2163 GCA_966244135.1 uncultured Actinocrispum sp.
CGAGCCCGACGCTTCAGCCGGTCACGCAGCCTGCGATTCCGACGCCGGGCGAAGCGCTCGCAACCGAATTCGGTTCGACCGAGTTCGCCCCCGCCGCCGAGACGCAGCCGGAAGAACTTGCCGCGCTGCCCGATCAGGGCGACTGTCGTGCTGAAACACGCCGCATACCCGATCGCGAAGAGCTGCTCGGGGTTGACGCCTTCCCCGTCTCCGCCCATCTCCTTGGGCATCCGTAAGGCCAGATCCAGCTGCCCGTCGGATGTGCGCCCGCGGCCGTTGCGGCCGCCCTCGACGTGCGCCTGCGCCGTGTACAACGCCTTCGTCATCCGGAACTCCCTCCAGTGATTACCTACTTATGAACTTGGCACTTCAAAAACAGGAAGTCAACCGCTAACGTGTGGCCGATGGAGATCGGCTACCTGCTGCCCACGCGCGACCAAGCCGTCCGTGGCGAACACGACCCAGCTCGACTCGCCCGGCAGGCACGGCGGGCGGAAATCCTTGGGCTGGACTCGGTCTGGGCCGGCGACAGCCCGGTGACGAGGCCACGCGCGGATCCGTTGCTGCTGTTGGCCGCCGTCGCGCAGGCCACCGAACGAATCACGCTGGGCACGGCGGTCCTGCTCCCGGCCCTGCGTCATCCGATCCTGCTGGCGCACCAGCTCGCCACCCTTGACCGGCTGTCGGACGGGCGGCTGATCGCGGGCATCGGCGGCGGGTTCCCGAACCCGGCCACTCAGGCTCAGTTCGCGGCGGTCGGCGTCGACTTCACCCGCCGCGTCAGCCGGATGGAAGAGTCGATCGACGCCATGCGCAGCCTCTGGACCGGAAAACCCGTGTCGTATCAAGGCAAGCACTTCACATTCGACGACGTGCACCTCGCGCCCCCACCGGTCCGGCCCGGCGGCCCGCCGATCTGGCTGGCCGGAAGCGGCGGACCAGCGCTGCGGCGCGTCGCCCGCCTCGCCGACGGCTGGCTCCCCTACCCCGTCACGCCGACGGCCTACGCCGAGGAGTACCGAATCATCGCGAACCCATCGATCACCCCAGCCCTGTACGCGACGCTCTGCCTGGACGAGGACCCGGACAGGGCGCGCCAACGCCTGCGCACCAGCATCGAGCGCTACTACAACGCACCACTCGAGGTCATCGAGTCGATCCAGGCCATGTTCGCCGGCACCGCACGTCAGGCCGCCGACTGGTTGACCGGCTACACCGCGGCAGGCGCCCGGCATCTCGTGGTCCGGCTGACCGCCGACGACCACGACGAGGGCCTCGAAGAGTTCGCCGACCAGGTTCTTCCGTTGCTGCACAAGGAGAACCACCCGTGACCACGTTCGTTCTCGTGCACGGCGCGTGGCATGGGCCATGGGCGTGGGACCGGGTCGTCCCGCTGCTGCAGGCCGCCGGAGCGCACACCGTCACCCCAGAACTCAGCGCTGGCAAGGATATCGGGCTGCACGATCACGCCGAGGCGGTCGTCGCCGCGCTCGACACCGCAGCGAAGACAAACGACATCGTGCTGGTCGGGCACAGTTACGCGGGCCTGGTCGTCCGGGAAGCGGCAGACGCACGCCCCGACGCGGTCGGCCACCTCGTGCTCGTGGACGGATGGGCGGGAGCTGACGGGGCCAGCATGTTCAGCCTGGCTCCCGATGCCTTCACCGCCGCCATCCGCGCGACGGTGGACCAAGACGGCCGGATTCCGGCGCCGCCCCCGGCCGCGTTCGGCATCGTCGACAGTGGCGAAGCGGCCTGGCTCGCCGAACGCCTGCTCCCCCAGCCGCTGCGCACGTTCACCGAGTCCACTCGGCTGAGCGGCGCCGTCGACCGGATTCCCGGAACGGCCATCTACTGTCGGCCTCAGGTGTACCCGTTCGACCGGTTCGGTGAGGCCCTCGGGTACCAGACGCTCGCGCTGGACGGACCGCACAACGTGATGCTCACTCAGCCCAAGCAGCTAGCCGACACGCTGCTGACGTTCAAGAACGAGAAGTGCGAAGTCTAGAGTGAAGAAGTGGACCACCGGACGTACAACCAGTACTGCGCGACCGCGCGCACCCTCGACCTCGTCGGCGAGCGCTGGACGCTGCTGCTGGTCCGCGAGCTGCTGACCGGGCCCAAGCGGTTCGGTGACCTGCAGGCGAGCATGCGCGGACTGGG
>CBIMJO010001731.1:0-2154 GCA_966244135.1 uncultured Actinocrispum sp.
GGATGTCAAGTTCGCCATCCGCGAGGAAACTGGCGGCCCGGTCGGCGTGCTGGGTGACCAGGCGGGCGAGTACGAGTTGCGTCCCACCGGGTTCCTCGTGTTCGGCCGGCGCGGTTTACGCGTTCTCGACGAGTCCGCGTTCTTCGGCCAGTACCACGATCCCGATATCGGCTGACAATCGTCATCCCTTGAGGGCTCAACAAATCGGACGGTGCTGCCTGCCGACTGTGCTTCTGGAATAGTGTCCGGGTGCGAACACCTCCAGGGAGCCGCATGACGTCCGGTCGGGCTTGGTTGCTGTATCTCGCGTCTGGCCTTGCCCTGCAAGTCGTCTACTACCTGACCCCGCCCAGTGGTGGCGGGGTGGTGACGCGCGTCGTTCTTTACTGCCTCCTCAGCACATCCGCCGGTATCGCCGTCTTCGTTGGCGTCCGGCGGCACCGGCCCCGGCCACGGCTGCCGTGGCTGCTGCTGGGATTGAGCCAGGT
Source organism: uncultured Actinocrispum sp. (assembly GCA_966244135.1). Lineage (GTDB taxonomy): Bacteria > Actinomycetota > Actinomycetes > Mycobacteriales > Pseudonocardiaceae > Kibdelosporangium. The sequence goes on from CBIMJO010001731.1 coordinate 489, forward strand.
CATCTACGCGGCCGCCGACGCGTTTTTCTACGTATCGCACTATCTGCTGAACGTCCTGGACTATCCGTCGATCGCGGATGTGTTGTACCTGGCGCACTATCCGCTGGTCGTGACCGGTCTGTTGTTGCTGATCCGGCGCCGTGCCCCGGGCCGCGACTGGCCGAGCCTGCTCGACGCCGCGGTGATCGCCGTTGTGGCGGCGATGCTTTCCTGGCTGTATGTGATCGGCCCGCAGGCGCGGCTGGACTCGCCGGCGCTCGTGAAAGTGGCGTCGCTCGGTTACCCGGTCGCCGACCTGGCACTGCTGTCCGTTGCGCTGCCGCTGATCCTGCGGTCCGGCAGCCGGCCGCGCGCCTACTTCCTGCTGATCGCCAACCTGGTCGGCATCATGGCCGCCGACACCATGTACGTCCTGCAACAACTCGAGGGCACGTACAGCACCGGCAACTTCCTTGACGCCGTCTGGCTCACCGCGAACCTCGCGCTCGGCGCGGCCGCGCTCGACCCGACCATGAGCAGGCTGGGGGAGCGGCCGCCGCCGCGGGACACCTCGCTGGGGCCGGTGCGGATCGCCGTCACCTTCGCGGCGGCCCTGGTGGCACCCGCGACGTTGATCATCCAGTTCCTCACCGACTCCATCCAGGACGTGCTCGTGGTCGCGGTGGCGTGCGCGGTGCTGTTCCTGCTGACCATCCTCCGGCTGGTCGGTTTGGTGGCGGCGCAACGCAGACTCGCCATCACCGACAGCCTGACCGGTCTGTACACCCGCCGGTTCTTCGAGGCGCAGCTGCCGATCGAGCTGGCGCGGGCCAGACGCGCCGGCACATCGGCCGCGGTGCTGCTGGTCGACGTCGACCGGTTCAAGTCGATCAACGACCGGTACGGGCACCCGGCCGGTGACCGGGTCCTGGTCGAGATCGCCACGCGACTGCGCAACACCGTGCGCGGCGGGGAGGTGCTCGCGCGGTACGGCGGCGAGGAGTTCGCTCTGCTGTCGCCGAACGTCGAGCCCAAGGACGTGCCGATCATCGCCGACCGGCTGCGCAGGCAGGTCGCCGCGAGCCCGATCGTGGCCGCGGAGAACACCTGGGTGGCCGTGACCGTCTCGGTCGGCAGCGCCAGCTATCCCCTGCACGGCGAGCAACCCGGCGAGCTGGTGTCCATGGCCGACCGGGCGTTGTACGCGGCCAAGGCGTCCGGCCGCGACCGGATCGCGGTGAGCCCGGTGTCCGCCAACGGGTCCGACGCGGACCGCCTGCTGGTGGACTACCTGTGCGAGATCGCCGACCGGGTGGACGGCTGGCTGTCCAGCTACGAGCACAGCCGCGCGATCGGCCGGTGGTCGTCCTTGCTGGCCGGCGAGATGGGCCTGGCGACCACCTCGATCCGGTCGGCCGAGCTGGCCGGCCGGCTGCACGACGTGGGCAAGATCGTCATCCCGGAGTCGGTGCTGCGCAAGCCGGGCGCGCTGTCCGAGGACGAGTGGCGGCTGGTGCGCCGCCACCCGGACTTCGGTTTCCAGCTGGCCCGGATGCTGCCCGGCTACGACAACGTGGCCAAGGTGATCCGCCAGCACCACGAGCGCTACGACGGCGCCGGCTACCCGGAAGGCCTTGCCGGGCAGGAGATCCGGATCGAGGCCCGGGTGCTGGCGGTCTGCGACTCG
>CBIMJO010001732.1:0-2152 GCA_966244135.1 uncultured Actinocrispum sp.
CTTCGACGGCCTGCCCGTGCCGCCGTGCCCGGCCTGAGCGATCCGCGTGGCGGGCCCGGCTGAGCAGGCCTTCCCGGGTGTGTGCGGTGCCGTAGGCCGGGTTCCGGGCGAAGGGCACATCCCCGCTGTAGTCCACAGTGGACTGATGAGGTGCCGGGTGCCCGGCGGACCGCAGGGCGACATCCAAGTGCCGGAACACCAGGTCGAGGGACAGTTCCGCCGGTCCATCGGGGACGCCATCGCGGCATAGTTCCAGCAAGGCGGCGGTGAACGCGGTGTACCGGTCACCGACCGGTGACATCGCCTTGGTGATCGCGTCGGTCGCCATCAGTACGTGTGCCCGAAGTGCCCGCGGAGCCTGCAACGCCCGGCCCGCGTGGCAGCAGTCGAGAATCGCCACGACGGTCCTGGCCCTGGCGCGGTCGAGCACCTCGAAGACCGCGTCGACCGGCAGTGATGTCCGCCGGGCCTGGTCCTTGTGGTCAACCGAACCGGGCAGGCCCAGGCACAACGAGTCGTTGGTGCCGAGCATCCCGTGGCCCGCGTAGTAGAAGAGCACAACGTCCAGCCGTGACGAGGCCATCGCCTCGAGCGGCCGCAGAACATCCTCCGGGCGTTGAGGATCGAGCACGGGGACGCCGTCGAGCAGGTCGGCGACGTCGTTCACACACGCCTGCACCGCCGGCAGCGGCGGCGCGCTCGGGTCGGTGTAGGTGGCCGTGCCGGCCACCAGCGCGCGGATGTCCACTGTGGACTACTTGTCGTCCAGGGCTTCGGTCAGCCGTTCCACCGCGGGCATCACGTCCGCGGGGCCGGTGATGGTGAGTTCCACCGTGCCCTTCTTGTTCTTCGCGGACACCCGGACGTTGATCTGGCGGGCCTTGGCGCGTTCGGTCAGCCAGGAGAAGAACGGCTTGATCATCACGCCGAACGAGGCCGCCAGCATGGCCGCGTCGGCGAGCGCGCCCTGCTCACCCGGCTGGGCGGGCGCCATCCGCACCTGCGCCGCGCCCCGCAGGTCCTCGCTGAGGTTCAGCCAGTCCTCCAGGTCGCGCGCGTCGCGGTCGCGGTCCGGCGCGGACCCGAGGAACTCGAACACGAACTCGTCCACATGCGGCCTTTCTAGTCGAACTCCGGCGCGGCCGGGTCGGCCCGGTGCGGGCCGGGGACCGTGGGCCCGGCGGGCTGCCACCGGCCGGTGAACACCGGGAGGTGCCCGGTGACCTCGTACGGCAGCCGGAACGCCGACGCCGCTTCGGTGACGTCGACGAGGTTGCACAGTAGCCGTTCCACGTCGGTCAGCACCGGAGCGCCCTGCCGGTAGGTCTCGTCGAGCCACGCGCAGTCCAGCCGGGTCACGTTCGCCCACGCGGCCGCCAGCTCATCCGGCGGCGGCGTCCGGACCACCGCGCCGGTGACCCCGGCCAGCAACTCGGCGAACCCACCGGTCAGAACCCCAGCCGACACAACGGAGATCCGGATCCGGAAGACCCGATCCCGGTACCGGGACAGCGCGATCCGGTGCGCCTGCAACGCATCGCCCTGAGCGTGATCAACAGCCGGGCTTCGCGCACCCCACAACGGGTTCGCGTGCTTCGGCGCCGACGTCCGCTCGTACTCGGCCACCAGCATCCGCAGCTGATCCTGGTGGTACGCCGTCATCTCGAACGGTTCCAGGCACACGCTCATCAGAGTTGGGCTGGGCTGCTGCGCAAGCCCGTACCAAAGCTGTTCCCACGACACCGCATTCGCCGTAAGCGGCCGCACCGACACGTAAACAGTCCTGGCGGTGCTGCGATAGGGCACCGGAGACCAGTCCAGTTGCTTGCGGATCTCGGCAAGGTGCTGAGGCTGGAACGGAACCAGCGCCTGCTGAACGTCATCCAGCGGAGTCGTCTCGACATGCCTTGGCGCATGGGTGAACTGGTCGAGCAACGCCTTCGCGGCAGCGTCCGCCGCTGCCGGAGTCGGCCTGTACACGTGCCCGAGCAACGCGCACGACACGTGGTTTCGTTGCGGGTCACTGAGATAGCGCACCTCGAACCGTGCCTGCTCGCCCGGCCGGCACATCGCGGCCAGCCAGGCCCGTTCCTGCGCGACCGCCTCGGTGTGCCGCTGCGCCTCCGGAACGTCCACGTAGGCGGACGTCTCG
>CBIMJO010001733.1:0-2152 GCA_966244135.1 uncultured Actinocrispum sp.
CCACGGATCGTCGATCTCTGGGATTTGCAGCCCATGCATAAGTCCGACCGTCAGCACCGCGACATGCCGCGTCACCCCCGCGTTCGAGCCCGTCCGCCCGCGCACCGTGAGCGTCGGAGAATAGGGGTCCTGGTGGTAGTCGGCCGCGTCGGTGAAACTGGCCAGGTCCTCCGGCTCCCACGCCGCGCCCGGCACGGCCGGGAGGTTGCGCGGGGCCGGCAGGCCCAGTGAGCAGGAGCGGTGCATCAGCCAGGAGATCTCCTCGGCCGTGGCCGGGCGTCCCTCCAGCCCCGCGGAGCCGATCACCTGGTCGAGGTGCTCCACCTCGCTGTCCAGCGCGACCAGCTCGGCGTCCACCGCGTCCGGGAAGATCTTGCGCAGCAACGGGGCGGCCCGTTCGACCGCCCTGTCCACCATGTTGCGCGTCTGCACCTGGACGCCGAGATAGACCTCTTTCTCGGCCATCGAGCGGCCCATCAGCTGCTGCTGCTCGCCCACCAGGTAGTCGTCGAACGACATCGCGCCCGGGACGTCGGGCAGCCGGCCGACCGCGTTGTGCACGTGCGCCTCGGCCCACATCCGGATCGGGTACGGCCGTGCGGTCACGCGCAGGTGCATCCACCGGCCGTGCAGCTCGGCGTACTGGCCGGCGATGGCCGCGATCAGGTCCTGGCGCTGCGAGTCGCTGCGGAACGACCAGCGCTGCGGCGCCAGCCGGTACCACGCGTACACGTCGTGGCCGGTGCGGATCAGGTGGCCGTCGATGCTGCGGGCCGAGATCTCCGGCGTGTAGCTGGGCATGGCCTGCTCGCCGGGCAGCCGTTTGTCGCGCTTGGCCGCGGCCTTGGCCTGCGCCTTGCGGCCGGCCTTGGTGGCCGGCGGGGGCGGCATGTAGTGGTTCTGGGGCGTGGCCCGGTGCCGGTGGCGCTGCTGGCCGCCCGGTGGGAGGGCCGGCTGCTCGAACGGGTAGTCGTTCGGGCGCGGCTGCCTCGCCTGATTCCGCCCCGCCTGGTCAGTGCCAGGCTTGCGCCGGCGTGCGAACACCGCTTACCTCCCGCCTACGCTCTGAAGATCGGCCACGTTTGTTCACCTTCGGGCGCGGCCGCTGGCCGTTCACCCTTACTCTCGTCGCGCTCACCGCGCCACCCTGTCCGGTAGAGGTCTCCCGGGGAGCGGTCAGCTCCTTGCTCCACATCGTCATCACCGCGCCCAGCGGCCGTTCATGGCTGATGCGGGAACAGATGAACCGGGTCAGCACCACCGTGGCCACCAGGGCCCACGCGGTGGTGAAGAAGCCGAAACCGAAGCCCATCCAGCGCTCCACAGTGAGCGACAACAGGAAGACCACGACGCCAACGCCCCACGCGACATAGCGGGCACGCCAAGGGAACGTCGCCTTCGGCGGCCCAAGCCATACCGCGTCGACGCGGTAAACCTCGTCGTCAGTACGTATCCGCACGCGATCAGGCCCGGAAAAGGCTGGCGATCCACTCGCCGATGTCCTTGCCGGCGCTGGTCGTCACCGCCAGACCGATGATCGCGAGCGCCACGACGACGCCGGCCAGCCGGCGCATCACGCCGGCGTTGTCGCCTTTGCCGCCACCCAGCCAGAGCAGCAGCAACGCCACCGCGAGCAGCAGCAGCGGCACCAGGTTGTTGAGGATCCAGTCGCGGACCCCGCCTGTGCCCAGGCCCTTCTGGTCTTGAGCGAGGGTGATCAGGGCCGTGGTCAACATCTCGAACTCCCAAATACGACGAGCGTCACGGGACCGCGTCCCGCTGTGCTTATCGAGTAGAACATGTCGGCTTCACGAGGTGTAGTGGTCGGCAAACGGACCGTAGATCCAGTTCGGCCTCCTGCTGGGCGGGTCGGGCACAAATGACGGTGCGGATGACACTGGCCACCCCCATGATGGAGTGGTGGGCGTCGCTCCTGTGCAATGACCACCCGATTCGCCCAACATCCAGCGGAGTTCACCCGGCCGCGAAGGCATTCCTTACCCTTGGTGCGGTAAGTCACGGGCATGCAGGAGTCTAGCAACCACGTCATCGCCCGATCGGCGCAGCCGCCCGTCACCCACAGGTGTCCCAACCGGGGGTCCACCCTGGACCAACCCGCTGCTCAGCCGCCCGTTCAGGTGAAATTCACCCG
>CBIMJO010001734.1:0-2140 GCA_966244135.1 uncultured Actinocrispum sp.
CGTCGTCGGCTCTCGGCCAATCTCTACGCTGTCTCGAAGACTGAGGGGGTGGACTACCGCGACGTGCTCGCTGCGCTTTCCGGGCTGCGCAAGCGTTTGTCGGATGTCAGCGCGGAGCTCGGCGCCGCTCGCCGGAAGGTGAACATGCTCGCCGAGCAGCTGGGTGTGTTGGCGGAACGGAGCAAGGCCGACGCGAAGGCCAGAGATGACGCGATCGCCGAGCGTGACTCCGCGGGCCGGCGGTTCCGGCATCTCGCGACCACGAACTTTCCCGCGGACAGCGGCTTTCCTGAGCTCGACCGGTTCACCGCCATGCTCTCGGCGTCCGAAGGCGTACGCGCCACTCTGGACACAGCACGCCTGCTCGCGGCTGCGTGGCCGACAGTGCCGCACGAGCCGAACAACCTCGGCGAAGCGGCGCGCCGCCTCTCCGAGTCGGTGCACGAGTGCCGCACCGCGCTCAGCGCCCGGGCGGATCTCGACCTGGAAACCGACGAAGATGTCCAGGTGTTCACCGCGATGGTGGACGGCGTCCGGGTCGGTGCCGCGGAACTTTTGCAGATCCTGCAAGAGGATGCCAAGCAGAGCGCGCGCGACATCACCGACCGCGAGCGGGAGCTGTTCGACAGGACGCTGACCGGTGACACCCGCCGGCACCTCGCGGCCCGCATCCGCCAGGCCGGCGAGCTGGTGGACGCGATGAACGCACGGCTGGAACGGGTGCGGACGGCTTCGAATGTCGCGGTCCGGCTCGTCTGGCAGGTCGCCCCCGAGCTGCCACCGGGCACCAGGACGGCCCGGGACCTGCTGCTGAAGGACCCGGTGCGGCTCACCGACGCGGACCGCCAGGCACTGCACCAGTTCTTCCGGGAGCGGATCGAACAGGCGAAGGCCGACGACACCGCCACCAGCTGGGAACAGCAGCTGGCGCAGGTCTTCGACTACACGGCCTGGCACCAGTTCGTGGTCAAAGTGGACCGTGCGAACGGCGCGGGCTGGCAGTTGCTCACCAAGAAACTTCATGGCGCGCTGTCCGGCGGCGAGAAGGCCATCGCACTGCACCTACCGCTGTTCGCCGCCGTCGCGGCCCACTACCAGGCCGCACCTCAAGCGCCCCGCGTCATCCTCCTCGACGAGGTCTTCGTCGGCGTCGACACCAACAACCGTGGCCAGGTGTTCGCCCTGCTGTCCGCCCTCGACCTCGACCTGATGCTGACATCCGACCACGAATGGTGCACATACCCAGAGCTGAGCGGCGTCGCCGTCCACCAGCTGATCACCGGCAACGACGGCGACGACGCGGTCACCACCGCACGGTTCGTCTGGGACGGCCAGGATCTTCATCCTGACGCATGACGGGCCATTGGCTCGGGTATCCGTGGGTGTCGGAAGGAGTGAGGTGGCATGACGCAGCCAGCACCGCGGTGGGATCCGTTCCGCGAGTTCGAGGACCTGTACAGCCAGATGGGGCGACTGTGGGAGTCGGCGTTCGGGGCGGGGGTGAGTGGGACGCCCGCGTGGGCGCCGTTGGCGGATGTGAGTGAGACGGATGATGCGTATGTGGTCGAGGTGGATCTGCCGGGGGTGAAGCGCGACGACGTGACCATCAATCTGGACGGCGACGAGCTCTCGGTGACCGGTGAGATCAAGGACGTCGAGCGGGAGGGCGTGTTCCGGACGAGGACCAGGCGGACAGGGGCATTCGGTTACCGGGTTACGTTGCCGCGCAACGTTGATGCTGACAGCATCGCCGCCGGTCTCGCCGAGGGTGTGTTGACTGTCCGGGTTCCGAAGGCCGCTGCGGCCAAGCCTCGTCGGATCGAGATCGACGACCAGTGACGATCGGGGCAAGGCCACGGTCTTGCCCCTGATAACGTAAGCGCATGCTTACTGGGGCCATGCGCATCGTTGTTGTTGGTGGAAGTGGGTTGTTGGGGTGGCATGTGGTGGAGGTGTTGCGGGAGCGGGGGCATGAAGTTGGGGTGGTTGCGAGGAGGGCGCGGGAGGGGGTTGATCACGTCCTGGATTTGGCGACTGCGTCGGATGATGCGGTGTGCGATGTGGTGCGGGGGTATGACGGGGTGGTTTTCGCGGGTGGGGTTTATGAGGGGGAGGGGTCGGTGGCGGCGCGGTTACGGGC